>CAKZYI010000048.1 GCA_937884735.1 uncultured Pleurocapsa sp. | reverse complement strand
GGCAAAACCTGTCGTCAGTATCGATTTACCGTCAGGAATAAATACTGATACTGGCGAAACTCTTGGTGGTGCGATCAAAGCCACCAACACTCTCTGCTTGGGTATGTGGAAACAAGCCTTTTTTCAAGATGTAGCCTTAAAATATCTAGGCAAAAGCGAAAGAATAGATTTTGGTATTTTGCCTCATCATATTTGGTCAGTTTTACCCAAACCTGCACTCCTTAAAAAGATGAGTAAGGCGATCGCCCTAAAACTACTTCCTTTACCTCGTCCTCTTACTGCCCATAAATATACTCAAGGACATCTATTGTTAGTGTGTGGCTCGAGGAGATATGCGGGGGCTGCTATTCTAGCGGCATTGGGAGCAAGGGCTAGTGGAGTAGGGATGTTATCTATAGCTGTGCCAGAATCCCTCAAAATGATGATGGTAAGTCAGATACCAGAAGCGTTGATTGTAGAATGTCCCGAAAATAAAGAAGGTGCAATTGCATCTCTACCTTTAGCTGCAAGTACTTTGAGTCAGTTTCAGGCGATCGCCTGTGGCTCTGGCATAACCAAAGATGCCAAATCGATAGTGGAAAAAGTATTGTCTGCTGAATGCCCAATTATTTTGGATGCAGATGCCTTAAATATTCTATCGGAACAAGATGTAATAGAAGCATTAACCGAAAGAGAATTTCCCACTGTTTTGACTCCCCACCCAGGAGAATTCAAACGTTTATTTCCCGAACTCAGCGAGCAAGAAAGCGATCGCTTAACCCTAGTGCAAACTGCAGCACAGCAAACTAATTCTACTATTTTATTAAAAGGAGCAAGAACTGCGATCGCCAATCAACAGGGATTGACTTGGCTAATTTCTGAAAGTACTCCCGCATTAGCCAGGGGTGGTAGTGGAGATGTTCTTACTGGTTTGATTGGAGGCTTCGTTGCCCAAGCAGAAAAAGGTAATTTGTCAAATACAGTAGCGGGTGCAGCCTGGTGGCACGCTCAAGCAGGAATTTTCGCAGCACAAGAACACACCGAATTGGGAGTAGATGGAGCAACTTTAGCAAAATATATTCAGTTGGCGATCGCCGATAGCTTTAATTGATCGCACACCCTAGTAGATGCAGGCTCAAATAAAGTAACTATAAAATAAAAAATAATCTGTAAAAGCTGATAAATCAAGACTTATTACTACATGCGGCTAACTATGCGCCTTTTTCGAAGAACCGAATCGCCTTTGTTACTTATTAGTTATGCGTAGCATTACTAGCTATTCTTAATTATTTTCCAGCCCATGAATTTAGGATCGAAGTCATAATCAAAATAAGTATGTTCGTCATAGTAAACATCATAAGAATAATGCAATGGTAAATTTGCCTGTTTTAAATGGGCTCCTGAAAAGTTAGCTTCAGCCAAATTTGCTCCGCGAAAATCTACTTTTTCTAACATGGCTGATTGAAAATTTGCTTTCTCTAAACAAGCATCCCGAAAATTTGCTTCGATCAAAAAAGAACCTGAAAAATCTACTTCTGTCAAAACTGCCTTTGCCAAATTAGCCATACTTAAATTGGCCTGCACCAAACTAGAATAACTAAGATTTGCCTTGGAAAGATCGGCTTTAATCATATTAGAACTATCCAATTTAACTCCTTTTAAACTAACATTCATTAGAGGTGCTTTGCGAAGTTCTAAACCCTTGAAATCTTTCTTTTCTTGAGCGTAACTTTCTAGCATTTTGTATATGCTGGCAAGGTTGGTATGATTTGATTCTTCAATCTTCAGAAGAGTCATGGCAAAAAAGTCTACAGTTATCTGTTTGAGATAGCCAAGCTCTACTACTAGGTGATGAAATCTGACTTTATTCTGTTTCTGTTTTTGCAGCTCAAGAACATTGTTTATCTGTTTTCGAGAAAGCAATCCAGCTTCTTGAAAATAGTAAGCCAAAGGTTTTTTTTCCTCTTGATGTATTCCAAACCATCGTTCGGCTAAAAAGTCTACAGTATGCTGCTGTATCCAACCATGTAGTACTAGTATTTCGCCAATTCTTAAATCGTTATACTTTTGTTCTTGTAAAGCTACTTCTATTTGATTAATAGAAATTAGTCCTGCTTCAATTAGTATTTGTCCTATGGGCTTTTTTACAGTATTTTGCTCTTCCATAGTTCTTTGTTTTAAGAATTTGAAATAAGGAATAGATAGTTCTCGGCAACATTCTACTCTTAATATTTTGCTTCTTCCACAAAGATAAAAAAATTGTATTTCTGAGAAAAATTTTAATCCTTGCAGTGATTAAAAAAAGTAATTAACACCAAAACCTAATGCGCGAGAATTATCTAGCTGTTGAGCTAATTTTAAGACAGCATTGCGACCTACTTTAGTTTCAAATACAGAAGAAAAAACTACGTCTAATGAGTATTGCTGACAGTATTCGATCAATCGGCTAGAAAAGCCCATAATAGGAGCTTTAATTACAAAAACTCCTTGCCATCCTTGTTGAGAGGCTTTTTGTAACTGATGGAAACTGGCAATAGATTCATCTAGTGCTAGGAGTGTTGAATATTCTTGGCTGAGTTGCTGCATTTGAGCAAAATTATCTGTTGATAGGGGTTGTTCGACAAATTCAATTTTGTTCAGACTATCTGTTACGGCTAATAGCTTTTGAGCCTGGGTTATATTCAATCCACCGTTAGCATCTAGTCGGAGTTTAACGTTGCTGGGAAGGACTTTAACTAGTTGCTGTAGTGTTTCTATTTCTGCTTCTAAAGATTCGACTCCAATCTTCCACTTGAAAGTAGTGTTGTGTTTCTCCTCATAAATTTTTTGCCACAGACTCAGCGCTGCTTTTCCCGCAGGTAATAGATAGCAATAGTCCAAATCACCTAGGATTGAGTCCGATTGAGACTGATTTAGGTTAAGTAATGCAGATTCAAAAGCAAATTGGCAACAAGGAAGACTGTCTTGGATCTGCGTAATTTCTTGTAGGCTGATGCTTTTTGGGCATTGCTGACAAAATTCTAATGCCTGGGACAAGGTTTCTGAGCCAAACCACGACAAAGGAGCAATTTCTCCTTGGGCAATATTTACTCCATCACTCAGGCTAATAATAATACCCTCGCGTGTGTGCCAAATTCCATGGCTAGTACGCAAGGGTTGTCTAAAACGATGTTGATAAGTATCAAATTGAAATTTAAACCTATCGTTCATTATTTATTTTTGAGATCTATATGTAAGATTTATACTCAAGCTTTTTATTGTTTAATGCTTTTTATGAAAACGAATACCGATTAAAATATCGTACAAAAAGTTAAGGAAATTTCGACCATCCAGAAGACCTAAAGATTGATCGCAACCTTTCGCATCCAGCAGGGGCTTAGTTTCATAATAAGCTGATTGATATTTATACCAGGATAGAAGGCCAAAGATGATGCACTAGGTGATAGTTTTGTCCCAAGATAAGTAAGTTTAAAATAGGACTAGGATATACCCTAGAACTTTTCCAGCGATCGCGCTCTTGAAAAGGACGATGGGGTAAATAATCGAAAAACAACCCCAATGCCATTCCTACTACCATCGCAGGTACAAACCAGAAATTCATTACATAACCAATAAAGTCATAGTGAATGCCCAACACGACAATTGAGATGAGGACTAGTCTGCTGAAAAACCACTCCAATAGCTCATATTTACGCCACAACTTTCTTTGGAAGAAGAAATATTCATGGTAGAAAAAACGAGCCGCAATTAGCCACAAAGGACCTCCAGTAGAGACAAAGTGGTCTGGATCGTTTTCTGGGTCGTTGACGTGGGCATGATGTTGCAAATGAACCCGCGTAAAAACAGGAAAAGCAAAGCCTAGCATTAAGGCACTGCAATGTCCCAATATAGAATTTATAATACGATTGCGGTGTGCGCTATTGTGAGAAGCGTCATGAATAACTGTTCCTGACAAATGTAATGCCAGAACGTTGGCGGTGAAACAACACCAAGCGGGGAATTCCCATCGGAAATAACCAGTTGTTGATACTGTCAGCAACGCGATCGCTGCGATCGTCATCAACACATTGGGATTGATTCCACCAGGAGCTTTTAAATACTCTCTTGGTACTGTTCGCAGTGTCTGAGCCGACTGCATTTTTTCGTTCGCTCCTCTTACTTTAGATATACGACTGTCCTCGGTTAGTTTACACTAATTCCTAGTTGAGGTAAAGAAATGTAACACAATAGTCCTCGTTTTCTCATTTAGTAATCAATATGATTTTAATTATTAATTATTAGAGTTGTTTATAGTTCAATATGCACGATTGACAAGGGGGAATTAATAGTATCTACATTTGATCTAAATATGCCCGATATCCCAATTTATCAAGCCGATCCTGTTTGTCAAGTACCATTTGTAATAAGTCTTGACGATATTGTTCTACTTTAGTTTGTAGATTGCCATTCCCTGTCGCCAAAATTTGCACGGCTAGCAAACCTGCATTTTGGGCATTTCCAATTGCTACTGTAGCCACAGGAATCCCACTAGGCATTTGCACTATAGAATACAAAGAGTCTACTCCGCTAAGGGTACTGGTTTTTACGGGGACACCGATTACAGGCAAAGGAGTTAATGAAGCCACCATTCCTGGTAAGTGTGCAGCCCCACCTGCACCTGCAACAATTACTTTAATGCCTTTATGATGAGCATTACGAGCGTAATCTACCATTTTTTCTGGAGTACGATGGGCAGAGATAATTGCTACTTCATGGGGAATATTAAAATCTTCACATACAGCGATCGCTTTTTCCATAGTGGGCAAATCAGAATCGCTGCCCATAATAATGCCAATTAAAGGATTAGTTTCACTCAAAGCATTTTGTTAAATAATTAATTTCGTATATTATCAGTTGTCGGGAGGGCAACGAAAGAAAATGCAACGAGACTTAAACACGAGTTTTGATTGTTGACCACAGGCAGTCGTTTTACTTTAGTAGTCTATTAGTAACAATGGTAAGTTTATTGATTGGCAATGCACGGGTTATCGGATATGAGGGTTTACAGCAGGTTGCAATTGAATCGGGCAAGATTGAGGCTATAGTACCTCAATTAGCTTCGACTGATGCTCAATCTACTATTGACCTAAATGGAGATTGGTTATCTTTGGGGGGAGTAGATTTACAAATTAATGGTGGCTTGGGTTTGGCTTTTCCCGATTTGGAGTTAAAAGACTTACCTCAATTGAGCAAGATATGCGATTTTCTTTATGCTCAAGGAATAGATGGCTTTTTACCGACTATAGTTACTACTTCTATTGATAAGATACAGCGATCGCTTTCTATTTTGTCTAAATTTATCTCCACCCAAGATAAAGCCAAAAATACGGCGCAAGTTTTAGGCGTTCATTTGGAAGGGCCTTTTTTAAACTACACCAAACGAGGCGCACACCCCAAACAATATTTATTACCTTTAACTGTTGCCAATATTAATAAGGTGTTGGGAAATTATGCAGAAATAGTAAAAGTTATTACCTTAGCACCCGAATTAGATAGCAGACAAGAAGCAGTTAAATATCTAAAAGATAAAAATATAGTCGTTAGCTTAGGACATTCTCTTGCTACAGCAGAAGAAGCCAAACAAGCTTTTGGGGAAGGTGCATCAATGGTGACTCATGCTTTCAATGCTATGCCCAGCCTTCACCACCGCCAGCCAGGATTATTGGGAGAAGCAATTGTTAATTCTAATGTCTACTGTGGCTTAATTGCTGATGGTAATCATGTTTGTTCAACTATGTTAGAAATTATTCTTAAGGCTAGTAATTATGATGAAGGTATTTTTATTGTTAGCGATGCTTTATCGCCGATGGGTTTACCTGATGGAATTTATCCCTGGGATGAAAGAGAAATTATTGTCACAGATAGTACAGCAAGATTAGCTGATGGCACATTATCGGGTACAACTCTACCTCTATTAGTCGGCGTACAAAATTTAGTAAAGTGGGGTTGCAAAATAGAAAAAGCGATCGCCATGGCAACAGAATCTCCCCGTAAAGCGATCGCTATTTCTAATCTTGGTATTGGGCAACCTGCTAATTTACTGCGTTGGCATTGGAATGAAACAAAACAGAGTTTATCTTGGAAAAGATTAAAATTATAATCAGAGATTTGACTGAGAACAACAATATTAAGAATATCAAGTTTCAGATTGTTCTAAAACCAATTTACTCCGCAAAATAATCAAGCCAGCCAGAACAATCAAAATAGCCCCAAACAATGAATTGATATCCAATATCTCTTCAAAAAATAACCAACCCAGAAATGTTCCAAATAGTACAGAGGTGTAGGTAAAAATTCCCACCCTAGACGCAGCAGCATTCTGGTATCCACGAGTAAGCAATAGTTGTCCGATAGTTGTGGTCAATCCAATCGCCATCAGCATAATACACTCAATTAACGTGGGAGTCTGCCAAGCCCAAATTAAAGGAATAGAAGAGATAGAAAGACCAAAAATAGCAAAATATGCCACAATCCGTAAAGGAGGTTCGGTTTTAGACAGCTTACGCACCGTTACAAAAGCTAGAGCTGCCATAATACTACTAATCAATGCTACCAGGCTTGCCCAATCAGTCTCTCCATTAGGTTCTAAAATTAGAAATACCCCAACAAAGCCTAATATTCCTGCCGCCATTACTTTTCCCGATAGACTTTCCTTGAGCCAAATCGTAGACACAAAAGGAATAATTAACGGAATAGTAGATTTGATTAGCATTGTATCCCCCAAAGAAATATGAGCTAGTGCGTAGAAAAAACAGTACATTGCGCCCATGCCAAAAATAGAGCGAGCTAAATGTAGTTTTAGATTATCTGTATGTAAAATGTTCCTACCACTCTGAATTAGTAACGGGGCTAGAATAATCAATCCAAATAGATTGCGGAAGAATACAATAGATTCATTGGGCAAAGAAATAGATACTTGTTTAATGATTGCTGCGCTGATAGCAAAGCTAAATTCTGAAGCAACAATAAAAAATGCCCCGCGTAGAATGCTTTGACTGGGTTTCATATTATATGGAATAAAAATTCTCTCTTTGAAGAGTACTGTTGATAATCTAACTAAGTTATAAAAAAACCTCCTTAAAAAGATAGGGAGATTTAAAATTTTGACAACAGAAAATTAGATAGGTATTGTCGCCTGGTTATTATTGGCATTCAAAATAGGGAATAGAGCTATACATCGGTGGAAACAGAAGGTTCGTGCGATGAAGTGCAGGCTGTCACTGAATTGCAACCATTAATGGCTTAAAAATGAGAAATATAAAATCAAAACTCTTTATTAAGTAACTCTAATTTTTCGTTTATTTGATAGTCTTTACGCAAATAAAAATATTCTGCTTCGCTATCTTTGGCTGTCAGTAATATAATAAAGTTATAGCCATTTGCTTTTAATTCATACTCAAGTCGATAAAGTAGTTTAGAGCCAATGCCTTGTTTTTGATATTTACGAGAAACGAAGAATTCTAGTATTTCAAATCCTTTTGCACCTTTAAAAGGAATAAAATGCCCTAATATTGCTCCAACTATTTCACCATTTATCGTAGCAAGATACCCACAAGAACTTTGAGAATTAAATATCCAAGTTAATCGCTCCTCTGCCCAATCACACTCCCAATATTCATTCCAAGGTGGAATACTAAATACCGATATATATAGCTCTGAAAGATATCTTAAATCTTTTGTTTCAATCTTTCTTATTTTCATCAAAACACAAATAGAAACTATAAGTAACAAAGGCGCATAGTTGAGGGCGCGATGTTTGGCTCGGCATCCGTGATAGAGAAACTACGGTTTTCTATGTAGACGAGGTTTATATTAATCCATCCAGAAATTCTCAAACCGTTGAGGTGACATCTGGGTATAGCGAACGCAAAAGAATATATAACTTTAGATATTATAAAAGTTTTATTGAAAAATAATTTAATCATTTAAAGCGAGTAATATAGTGTTAGCGATCGCAATCAAGACATAATATTAAATCGAGTAAAACATATATCAATCGGATATTTACCGAAAAACAAAAATTAAAATATAAGGCTGTATTTTGTATAAATCTAAACTAGAATATGTGTCTATTAATGAAATTCAGTTTATAGTCTTACTTTGTATATAGTTGTTTTTAAAATATATGTTTCAAGCTATTACTCACGTCATCTATGACATGGATGGATTGTTGTTGGATACAGAGTCTCTCAATGAACAAGTAAACGGGGAAATAGTGCAACGCTATGGCAAAACCTTTACCACAGAAATCAAAATTGCGATCGCTGGGACAACAGCCATTAATTCAGCTAAAACAATTATTGAGACATTGAAACTACCTCTCACTGTCGATGAGTATTTACAAGCAAGAAACAAGCTACTGTATCCCTTGTATTCGCATGCAAAAACCTTTCCAGGTACGGTGGAATTGATTCAACATCTAGCAAATCATAATATTCCCCAAGCGATCGCCACTAGCTCTTCTCGTCAAAACTTTGAGATGAAAACCGTCAATCATCAAGACTGGTTAAAACACTTTGAGTTGTTTACACTCGGAGACGATCCAGAGATTAGACAAGGAAAACCTGCGCCAGATATTTTTCTCTTGACTGCAAAAAGATTAAACGCCAAACCTCAAAACTGCCTGGTATTTGAAGATTCCTTGTCGGGAATGAAAGCTGCGATCGCCGCAGGCATGTCTGTAGTGGTT
Organism: uncultured Pleurocapsa sp.; assembly: GCA_937884735.1. Classification (GTDB taxonomy): domain Bacteria; phylum Cyanobacteriota; class Cyanobacteriia; order Cyanobacteriales; family Xenococcaceae; genus Waterburya. The sequence goes on along the minus strand of CAKZYI010000048.1, from coordinate 6,688 downwards.
GTTCCCGATCCAGTATTTGACAAGCAAATCTTTTCCGCAGCAGATATCGTCCTCAACTCCATAACAGAATTTGAGCCAAACACAATTATCGATCTCTAGTAATTATTGATTGTCTAATAATTCTTTTTTAGATGTTTTCAATTGATGCCAAAGTTCTTTGATGCGATCGTAAGCTTGGTCTGCCGATATTTTGCCGTTGGTTTCTAAAGCGCAAATATAACCAACTTTCTGAGTAAACTCTTGTAAATTGGCATTGAATGCTAAGTTTTCTGGTGAAAAATCCCCACGGTAACGCGCTTGAGAATACAAAAAGTTATCTTTCCCGTTTTCAGGTTGCTGACTCATGATTTACTTAATTTTGGTTTGGGAGACTTTCTATTCCAATTCCCGCAGTGCATGGCTATAACCCTTCAAGCACCAAAGCTGTTAAAACAGCTGACTGTGTACTGGTAAAACTTTCAACCACACACCAAATTAATTCCTATGTTACCTTTTCTAAAACTGGGGCGCTAGGATTCGAACCTAGGAATGGCGATACCAAAAACCGCTGCCTTACCGCTTGGCGACGCCCCAACGTCTGCGACATAAACATAATAGCAATTATCTACCCTGAGTTGTCAAGTAATTTTGAAAATCAATTTTATCTGTAGAATTTTAAGAAATATTTTGTTTAACTTCGGCGATATCTTTGACTAGTTTGGCGATCGCTCTTCGTAATTTCCCACGTTGAATTAAACCGACATAGCCCGCATAAAGACACTGCTGATTGGTTTTTCCGACATAGACATGATTTACTCCTACAGAGTTAGTCCAGGTGCTAATTGTCGTACCATCAGCAAAATCTGCTATGGTTTGCGATCGCTCAAAGTTGCGATAGTCAGTGTCCGTCATGCCTGGTAAGGAGCGTAAACGATTGATACAGTAACTCTCATAGTCAATCTTGGGAGGCGATCCTAATTGGGGATTTGCCCAAAAGTTTTGAATAATAGGAATCATTTGGGGATGAGATCTCATTGCCGAATGGGGTATGTCTGAAACCAAAATCCAGTTGGCATAGTCGAACTTGGTATTTTCGACAGTAACCAGCCCATCCGTGCCCATATCGATATCGCTAGCGACGGAAAGAGTTGGTATTTGTTGGGCAATCTTTTCTGCTATCAGACGACGATCTTTACCCATACATTTGGCTGTACCAATACCAATTCCTAAAGGATCGATTATCCTAGCGATATTCGATCCTCCGACAGGAGAGCCTAACAAAATCAAAGAATGGACTTTACTCCACCACTGGGGATTACGGTTTAGCACCTCTAGCCACATCAAACCACCCATAGAATGTCCAATAATTTTTAGGGGTGTGTTGGGATATTTTTCGATTATTTCATTGGCAATCTGCTCTATTTTTTGTACTAGAGGTTCGATGCTAATAAAAGTTTTGATTAACCCCAAGCTGGGTACGGTAATTATTGTTTCTGGGTTAGCTACTGCTCTAGCCAGTCTACCAATGCTATTTCCCGTATCTGCCCAACCATGTTGCACAAACAGCAAGAATTCAGGATTATTATTGTTAGTCATCTAGATTAGATTAATTGATAACAATTTTTCTTTAGAGTAACTTATTTAATTGACGGTGGTTGTTGCAGTTTGAGAGTGGTGAAGATTGATTGCTTGCAACAATTCTTGAGGAGTGTCTGCTAAATAATCGGGATGATATTCTTGCAATATTTCTGCGGAATTAAAACCCCAACTAACTGCCACCACCCCAATGTTGCTTTTTCTAGAAGATCTAATATCTCTGGTTTCATCACCTACATAAATCACGTCAGCCTTGCGTAAGCTATTGTTTCTTATTGCTTGATTTATTACTCGATGTTTGCCAAAAATCGAAGTACTAGAATAGACATAGCTAAACAAGGAATCAAGCTTATTTTTACGCAAAAATATCTCTACGTTTTCTTTGTTGTTGGAAGTGACAATACCTAATGTATATCCTCTATTTTTTAGCTCAAATAAAATACTAGTCATTCCTTTTATGGGGGACAAGTCAGCAATCTCTTTACTTAATTCTGACCTTACTCTTCTAACTAGAAAGGGTATTTTAAAAATAGAAATTTCTGATAATTTAACTATTTCGCGAGAGCTTAAATTTTTAAGTAATAATAATTCTTCTTCGTTTAAAGCTTTATATCCAAATTCAGAAGATAATTGATTGGTAATTTTCGCGATCGCATTATACGTGTCCGCTATCGTGCCATCAAAATCAAACAGAACTACCTTAGCAGTCATTAAATCCTCGTTATATGATTATTATAGGGAGTGACTATATTTAATAATATTTTAAATATTTGTTTCCAAGCAACAATTATTTCTCTTTATTTAGATTAGCATGAGCATTACGCTGCCACATAGCTGGCTTAATTCTTCTCAGAGCAGACGCTCTAAATCGTCGATCCCAGTCAATTTCTGAAATAGTCGCTAGTTCCCTCAACTGTGGTCGAACATTGCCACTGTAAGGTTGAAAATCAGCGATATTTGTTTCTTGAGCGAAGCGTTTATTCCAAGGACAAACATCCTGACAGATATCACATCCTGCTACCCAACCTGATAAGTTATCAGCAATTGAACGCGGTAATTCTTTATCCCTATTTTCAATCGTGTGGTAGGCAATACAGCGATTCGCGTCAACAACATGAGGTTCGACGATGGCATTGGTGGGACAAGCCTCAATACAGCGAGTACAAGTCCCACAATGATTGGTATGAACTAAATCTGGAGTTAATTCTAAATTAGTGAGTATTTCGCCTAAAAATACCCAACTGCCGTATTTCGTGGTGATTACGTTGCCGTTTTTAGCTAGCCAGCCTATCCCCGCACGTTGCGCCCAAACTTTATCCTGCACTGGAGCGGTGTCCACACAGTAGCGAGTCATGATTGATTCATCTTGCGATCGCAACCAGTTGCTTAGAGCCTTGAGTTTTTTACCCATAACTTTGTGATAGTCTCTTCCCCAGCCATAGCGAGAAATTTTGCCTATATCTGGATCGTTTGAATGTTGATGAGGCGTATAGTAATTGAGGGCAACAGAGATCACAGATTGCACTTCAGGCATAAAAGCGCGAATATCTTCTCGTTGGGGATTATTCATCCATGCCATATCAGCTTGATATTCTGAGTCCAGCCATTTTTTGAGGTTTTCTGAGGCATTGTCTTGATAATCATCTATGGTTGCAACACCTACTAAATGAAATCCAATATCTAATGCTGCTGCCTTTATTTGAGATTTATCTATAGACATAGAATTGTTGTGAACTAAGGTATAAAAATTATTGCATATTCATCTCTTCGCTATTTTAGAGATTTTTCTCTACATTATATTGATAAAAAGAATAGTAATTATACCGCTTACACAGCTTTGATTAATTGATAAAATAGATTAGTTACACAAACACGCTAAACATCTATTGTCTGTATTTAAATCATAGATGCGAGCAATTTTGACATCCGATCTAACAGATAATTTTCTTAATTATCGACTTGCTATTTTGTGGTTTTTTACACAGTTCAAATATTTTAGATTTTACCATATCCTGATGTAGAGATAATGAATGCTTTTAATAACTATATTAAAGAAATAAAAACACATTTTCAGAACGCTACTGGTTTACATCAAAACTGCAAAATATATATTTCTACAGCTAATAATAATTGGAGCTTTTATTTTAAAAAAGGTAGTATAGTTTGGGCAAGCAGCAATAATCATAGATTTAGAAGAGTTTACCGTTTGATCAACAAGTTCTGCCCCGAACTTGATTGCTATAAAACTAGATTAAGAGAACAAGAAATTTCTGAGCTTTGGGAATTTTTGTTTATTAATGTTTTGTATAAGAGAAAGCAGATTGATAAAAGCCAAGCTAGTGAAATTATTCAAGCAATAATTAAGGAAGTATTATTTGATTGTTATATAGTTAAAGAGCAGAAGTGCCAGGTTAAAGTAATTTTTGAGATCAAAGGCAATCAAATGGGAGCAATTTTAAATAGTTCTTTATTTAATAATCCAATTACCAGTCTTGATTATTCTAAGGTTAGCTATCGCATAGAATCGTTAGTAAGTAACTGGGAAAATAGCAAAATTGCTGACTATTCGCCAAATTTAGCCCCTGTAATTCAAGATATCGACAAGCTTAAAAAAGCAGTTGATGATTTCGATCTTTATCAAAAAATATTTCTCTTTATTGATGGAGAAAAAACTATTAGAGATTTGGCTCTTAGCAGCAAACAAGATTTGGTTACTGTCGCAAATTACTTATCACCACATATCAAAAGTAAAGCGATCGCCCTGCAAGAAATTCCCGATCGACAGTTACCTAATTTATATTTTTCTCCTAGTAATCAAGAGGTGAATGCTGAATATGTACGTAAAGACAGAGAGTACATTAAAGAATTAGATTTACCTTTGATTATTTGTGTAGATGATAATCCCCAAGTTTGTCAGCAAATAACTCAAATTTTAAATCCGATTGGCTATCGTATAATTTCAGTTAAGGATACCGCCAAAACCTTGATTGTTTTACTAGAAAATAAACCCAAACTAATTTTTATTAATGCTAGTATGCCCGATGCTAATGGCTATGAACTATGCGCTCAAATCAAAAGAATGCCAGCATTGAAAGACATCCCTATTATTATCTTGAGCGAACAAGAAAACTTAGTTGATAAATTGAGAAGAAAAATGTCTGGAGCGATCGATGTTATTTGTAAACCAATTGATTCTAGAGAAATTTTAACTACAACTCAGAAGTACACGCAGCATTTTGTAGATCAAAAAGTTTCTCCTCTTGCCAACTAAAAGATTGATTAGCTGATATTACATATCAATTAACTTGTTGAGACTTGCGTAACTTTTCTCTTGCTAATTCTTTGACCTCCTTTTCCAAGAAAAAGTTCAGAAATGTTCTAATAGCAGAAATTGCCGCTAATTTGCCTAGAGCATCCCAACTGGGTGAAACTGCTGTAGCTACAATATCGGCAGCGAGAAGAAACTCCAGTGATAAAGCTAAAGCCACACCCAAATCTAATCTAACCTGAGCCAATTTTTCCTCTCGATCCTGGTGACGTTTACGAACAACCAATGCTCTTACTGCTTTAACGATCGCAAAGGTTAAGATTAACAAAGCGATCGCTTCGATAGTAATTTTTAATAGTGCAACTATTTCTAATAAGAAGCCTTCTGCTAAATGATTCAGACCTATAAAAGTACCGTCAAGATCTACTTCTTCGGCGTTAGAGATTTCTGTTTGAATTTCTAATAACAAATACCACATATGAATCGACCTTTTTCCCTAGTTTGCTCCTTAAATTACTATCTACTTATCTGAATATAGCCTTAGTTTTAGGAATATTTAATTCATAACACTGCATTTGGGGGAAATCTTGTTGAATAATTGCCATTGCTTTTAGCCGATCAAAGCGATCGTAAGCTATAAATTGTGCTGTACCGTCGCCTTGAGATCCAACTCCTTTTCCTCCGCAAATATACTCTTGTAACGGAGGATGATTGAGTAACCTCTGTAAAATAGGTGCGCTCAATTCGCTGCAAGCAGGAATCAAACAGCGATTAAACTCAGTTTGCGCCAGCTTCATTAAATGACCAATTTTAGCAGGACTACCTTCTCTGATGGCGAATATAGCCTGTCGGGTAATATCGGCATTAATTTCGCCCAAATAACTTTGCACTTGTGCTTGAATAGCATTGTCTGGTGTTGGATAACATTGATTGAGGCTAGCTAATATCTTCTGAGTATTTTTGTTTCCAGCCAAATCGACAATAATTAAATATAAATCTTGACCAACATTCAAAGGCTCCACCTTAATGCGATCGCCATCAAAAAGCATTAAGATAGGCTGACTACCATAGGCACAAGCCTGATCTAATCTGCCACATTGACTAAGGGTCATTCTTTCTCCCCAATAAGCCAAATCCATCTCTTCTTCTATACTCAAGCCCAATTTATAAAGTCTATTAAAAGCTCTAGCTACCAAAACACAAATTGCGGCACTAGAAGATAAGCCTTTTTTTAGAGGTAGGCTCATTTCATAATTATTTACGGCAATACCGCCAACTTTATAACGTCTTAGAGCTTCATAGGCTACCCCAGCCACATAACTGTAAAATCTATTTGTTTTTGCCGTCTCCAACAACAAGGTTTCATCCATATCCAGTTCAAGGATTTGAGGATGATTTACAGTTTCAAACCGCAAATTATGATGAAGTTGTACCAGGGCAGAAATTCCCTGATTTGTACCCACGACAATCGCGTAACCAGGGTCTATATTTGAATTTACTTGACGATATTGAGCCGCCCAATCACTATGTTCCCCAAACAGACACAGACGACCAGGAATGAAAAGATCCATAATTGAATTGAATAATTAGTATTCAATGATAAATAATTAATACTGCTAGAATGTGGACTCATTCAGACTGGATTAATCGCCAGTCAGCAAAATTAAAGATATGAAGCCAAGAATTGGATTAATCAATCGATTTTAATTTTTTGTTTAGTTAATTTAAGAGTTAAGTATAGGGTGGTATAGAGCATGGGTAGAGTTGGACAAAAATTAATTTGTTGGTCAAACAAAAAAAATTATTTTAGAAACCAACCCAAATAATAAAGCAACAATAAAAGGC
>CAKZYI010000047.1 GCA_937884735.1 uncultured Pleurocapsa sp. | reverse complement strand
CTGGGTTCTAGAATTAGGGCGATCAGTTGGTGTAGTTTCAAAATTAGCACTACTAATGGCAATTTCTGCTTTGGTATAGGGTTCAAACCAGCTAGCTAAATGCCAAGGTAAACACTGTAGTTGAGCATTTTCTGTTTGAATTAAAACCTTGATTTCATCTAGGGGGTTTAATTTGGCTAAAAACTTCTCTTTTATAATTCTAAAGCGATCAGCATCCAGCCAGCGATTAAATACTTTTAAAAGATTTTCCGCCGTGCGATCGCACTCTTCGACATGGGAATAATTAGAAACAAAGGCTTTTTTTGCCTCTAAACGATTAGATAAACCCAAACCCAAATAAGAAGCTTGCCACGATTGATAATGCTGGGGCAATTTTGGAGCAGGAGGAAGACTTCCATTAATTTCTAATTCGGGAGGCAAACCTTCTGGACTTATTTGTAAGGTAACAGGAAAACCTGCTTTAAAACTGCCTTCCCCAATTTTTAGAGAAGCAACATAAATAGACATGAATCATAGTTAGTTATTAAAACTATTTAAAGTCGAAACTGTTCTGTAAATTCTACTCCAGCCAATGAGATAACTACCTGAAACGTTTCTCCTGGTTGCCCGCTAAATTGAAGCTGCACGTAATTATCACGGCTTCTGGATCTAGTTTCCATAAATACTTCTTGGGATGAAGTTTCTAGAACTTTTAGCTCCAGATTTTCTGGCAGATGAATTTCATTTACTTGGGGAAGCACCTGTAATGTTACCCCAATATTATTGTTTGCTTCGGGTTCTAACTTAACTAGTAAAATGACTTGGCGATCGCTTAACTGTACTCCCAAATTGATTAATTTAGCTCTGATGATACTATTGTCTGGTTGTTCCGAATTTGATGAACCCAAAGAGTCAATACTTCTAAAGCCATAAGCAGGAGTCAAGCGATCGCTATTTAGAAGATTATCTAAGCTTTGCCAACCAGTCTCTATGACATCATTAAACCATTGACCCAGATTAGTTAAGGAAGTCTCAATTACAGATTCGGAGAATTGATGGATGCGATCGATTAAAGCTTCAGGTGGTTCGAGATCGGCGATCGCCAATTCTTCTGTAGTTACTTGAGGAGTAAAACCTAAAATAGCTGCCGATTTAAGATCTTCTTCAATGCGAACCACCACATATCCAATCCGCAAATCCCATACCTCCAAAGGAATCTGACAAGTCGTATCAGAACTAACAATCGGACGACATTCTAGTTTGCCAATTTCAGTTAATTCTAAATCCGCTACGTTTTCACATACTTGCATTACAGGATTCCAACTATCACTACTAGCAAGATCGGTAGCAACGTCCTGCTTATTTAAGTAGTTGTTCGTCACCGATACGGCGATTGTTTTAAGACGAACCTGCTCTGCTTTAACTGGTGTTGGCTGGCGATCTGCAAATTGAGCGGCTATTTGCCGAATTTCTGTCGTAATAGGCAGAGAAATAGCAAAATCTTCTGTTTCTGGGTTGGCAGAGTTCATAATCATGGCGGGTTAAATATATCCTTGGGATTTACTATATTCTCTAAGTAATGGTTTGCATTTACGCTGATAAAAACTACTCAAAGTTCCTGCTGCTACACCATATTCTGCTGCTAGTTGCTTCCAGGAAGTTTCTGGAGGTAATCTTTTTAGAATTAATTGTTGCGCTGTAATATGGGGACGATCTTCCAAATAAATTTGGCTTAACTTTTTTTGAGCATCTACTCGAACCCAATGTTCGATTTCTGCCAATAAAGGAGGAATATCTGGTTGAGCGGGAAGACTATCTATCGGATCGATAAGTTGATTATCGTTTCCCATTCTGGGTGCTGCCCTCTGCTTTTTTTTCTGTTGCTCTCGGATAAAACCATCTTTGAGTCGCCACTTAAGATAATTATTCAGCCAAGTTACAACGCTGGCTTTTTCGGCATTATAGGCATTTCCCTCACAAATATTTTTACAAAAATAGACCCAGGTTTCTTGGAGGGCATCTTCATAATAGGCTGTATGTTCTTTCCATAAGCGATCGTTTAGCACGCGGATGATTTTAGTCAAATTTCTTTGACGCTCCTTGCTGCCTGGAGGATGTTTGCAGGCTTCTATTACTAGTTGAGATAAAGGCGGTGTCAAACTTTTCATTGATAAATAGCAATTGCAGATTGAATAATAAAATTACTTCAAACTTCTGTCTTTCCTTGATCGCAAAATCGCGCTCCATCGTCCTTGTTATTGTCCCTACTTAATAATAAAATCCCGATTTAAAATAGAAAGATATTATTTTTGAAAAAGTTTGATTTTAGAGAGTAATTGTTGACTATTCATCACTTTTAAAATACATTTTTGATACGATTTTCTATAAACTAATCGTAAAATAAACACAGTTTTAGGCAAAACGAAATAAATCTTTACTTAAAATACAACAGGAAAGAAAGTATTTTCCATGCTTGCATCCATATTAGAAAAATAGTAACTTTGAAGACTTAAAATTTTCATGATGCGATCGCACATTCCCAAAATTCATGATAAATCTACGTCCCGCTACTCCTAGTGATTTAACTCTGCTACAACACTGGGACAAACAACTTCATGTAATTGCTTGCGATCCTGATGATGATTGGGATTGGGAACTAGAACTAGCTCGCGATCCAGAGTGGCGAGAACAACTGATTGCTGAAATTGATAGTCGTCCTATTGGAGTTATTCAGATTATCAATCCAGCCCAAGAAGATAGCCACTATTGGGGTAATATAGCGTCGAATCTTCGCGCCATTGACATTTGGATTGGAGAACAAACCGATCTGGGTAAAGGCTATGGAACAATAATGATGCAACTTGCCCTTATCCGTTGTTTTGCAGATCCTCTTGTGACTGCCGTACTCGTCGATCCACTTGCCAGCAATACTCGCGCTCACCGCTTTTATGAGCGTCTTGGCTTCGAGTTTGTCGAACAGCGACAGTTTGGTGATGATGAGTGCTTTGTTTATCAACTAAATAGAGAAAACTGGCATCATGAGCAGCAAAAAGTCTAGTTAAACCTTATCTACATGGAAAACTGGAGTTTTATACTGATTGAGACATACGTAGTAAGGAAGATTAAAAACAACTTATTACTTACGAGCAGTTAAATTAAAAAATCCTGATTTCAAACTGGATGCGGTTTACTTTGCCAGTGTGGGTTACTGGGACTAATTCGCGAATTCAACATTGAAATACAAAAGCGATCGCAAAGTAATGTAACAAGATTGCAGAAGTTTGATATTTCTCTCTGAAAGGTAAAGAGAAATAAACAAAACATTATTATGAGCTATAAAAAATTGGGCAAAACTTTTACCTTTGGTTTACTGGGTTTATTTATAGGTTTCAGCAATGTTGCGATCAACCTTGCTACAGCAGAGGGCAACTCCCCATCTATTCCCGAAATTGAGTGGGATACTTCTTTAGAATCATTTCAGTTCGATAGTGATAAATTTATTGGTCAAAGATTGACTGCCAAATGTATTCCTAGTGCTGTTAACCAAAGTTATGACGGCGTGTATGGTACAGACTCTTATCCTAGTAACAATTCTCTTTGCATTGCCGCACTCCACGCAGGGAAAATTACTTCAGAAGGGGGGGCAATTACAGTTCAGTTGAACCCAGGAGAATCTGATTACACGGGCAGCACTCGCAATGGTGTCACAACCGCCAGTTTGCCTGAAACTCCCCGCAGTATGACTTTTATTGATGGTTCGGCTTCTCCTGCAACCGAAGAAATTCATCTTTCCCATATTCCTAGAATTGAATGGGATACCAAATTCACTGCGACTGGATTTGCCAACAGAGATTTGATCGGTCAAAGATTTGCTTTTAATTGTCCTGCTGCACCCTCTAATTTTCGACCAAGACTGATATACGGTACAGATTCCTATGCTTTTCATAGTCGAGTCTGCCAAGCAGCAGTTCATGCAGGCAAGATTACCACAGAAGGAGGAATAGTCACAGTGCAGTTAGATCCTGGTGTGGCTAATCTAGTCGGAAGCATTCGTAACGGTATTGAAACCAAAGATGGTCAATCGCCAGATCGCTCCATTTCCTTTGTAGATAGTTCGGTAATTAAGTAATTTACTAAAAATAAACTGTTCAAATTTTCCTCTGTTTAAGCGATCTCCTAGCATTTTCAAGGCGATCGCTTTTTTGTGGTCAATTGACTTTGTTAAGCAATGTAACAAAGGTGCAGAGAATCTTTTTCCTCGGCTGATGGATAAATATACAACAACAAAATCGGAGAAATTAACATGGCTTTTAAAGTTGGTACCCCTAACGAAGATACACTATCGGGTGGCTTATATGACTTTGAATCAGATTTTCTATATGGTTACGGCGATGACGACGTGCTTAATGGTTATGGTGGTGACGATAAGCTTTACGGAGATCGCGGTCCTTCAGGAATTCATACTGGTATTGCAGGAGATGATACTCTCAGAGGCGGTTCGGGAAATGACGGGCTTTACGGCGATGGTGGTAACGATTGGCTTTCTGGAGGCTTTGACAAAGATACTATGGACGGTGGTGTAGGATATGACACCTTACATGGTGGTCCTGGTAATGACTTTTTGGTTGGAGGTCAAAGAGGTAATCATATCGAAATCGACAAACTGACTGGTAGTTCGGGGGTAGATACTTTTGCTTTTGGTGATTTTCACGGTAATTTGTATTCCAATGGTGGCAACAGCGACTATGGGGTAGTTACTGACTTCGATCCTAGTAACGAAATTGTTCGCCTCGATCTGGGTAACTATTCTTTTGGTTCTTCCCCTATTGTTGGTATCTCAGGTACAGCAATTTATCATGATTCGGAATTAATTGGCATCTTGGAAGGAGTTAGTCGCCATAGTGTTATGTTTGAAGACACTACCTTTGAGACTCATGTTAAAGGCTCTGGTTTAGGATTTAAATTTGGGTAGTTAATTGAAAAGGGCGATCGCTTTTATCCAAATCAATAGTAGTATACGCCCTGTGCGACTTTTAAAAGTCCCAGCCCCCTCTAATCTCCCCCAAGCTTGGGGGAGACAATTCGTTCCCAGACCAAAGTTGGGGAGGGCGAGGAAGGGGAGAAGATTAATCATCTCTACAAGTTGCACATCGCATAGTGGTATATGTCAACTTGCTTGAAATTTGGTTTTTTAAATTGCTACTTGTCACTTACAAGTAAATAGCTGCTGTATCCTATATATAATACTGCTACGTAAGGCGATCGCTTTAATATTTAGAATTGCTAACACGTTTCTTCCAGGTGTTTGATGAAAATTAAAACTGTAACCTGCTGCATAAACCTTAGTGTTGTTTTGAACCTGGCTATTATACAAGTTGCCCAGGCACAAGTTGCCCCAGATAGAACCTTACCCGAAAATTCGGTGGTTAATCCTCAAGGGAATGTTATTTACATTGAGGGAGGAACAACTAGGGGAAATAATCTTTTTCATAGTTTTCAGGAGTTTTCTGTTCCCGAAAATAATACCGCTTCGTTTAATAATGCAGCTCAAATTCAGAATATTTTGTCCCGCGTTACAGGAGATTCTATTTCTCATATTGAAGGTGTATTAAAGACTCAGGGTACGGCTAATCTATTTTTCATTAATCCCAATGGAATTATCTTCGGTGAAGGGGCTAGTCTAAACGTTGGGGGTTCTTTTTTAGCAACTACGGCGGAGAGTATCCGTTTTGCTGATGGTGTCGAGTTTGGCACTTTACCCAGTAACACGACTCCTTTACTAACTATATCTGCTCCTCTGGGTTTAAATTTAGGCAATAATTCGGGGCAAATTATCAATAATTCTGTTGCCGATAACACGGGCTTACAAGTGGCTGTGGGACAAACTATTTCTTTGATTGGTAATGATGTTAGTTTTGTGGGAGGTTTGATTAGCGCACCCCAGGGTACTGTCAAAGTTTCTGGCAATACTCTTAGCTTAATCGACAATGCTGGTATTGACGTTTCTTCTGTTGCAGGAGGGGGTACGGTATTTATCGGTCAAGATGCTTCAGTTAATGCTAGCAGGATTTATATTGACGATACTGTCACGATTAAGGCGGATGGTTTAACCAGCGGTGACGGCGGTAAGGTATTTGTCTTAGCAGATGAAGTCACGGGTTTCTACGGCAATATTTCCGCCACAGGAGGAAGTGAGTTTGGTAACGGCGGTTTTGTGGAAATATCGAGTCAACAACATCTAATTTTTCGGGGAGATGTAAATACTAAAGTAAATAATGGCTCTACAGGTACATTACTTTTAGATCCTACCAATATTATTATTGCCAATGGTTCGGGAGATGATGCAGGAGATGGCGCAGATACTTTTGCTGGTAACAATTCAGCAGAAGCAGGTGCTATTTTTAGTACTCCCCTAGGGGAAATAAATGATGATGCACCCACAACTATCTATGAAAGCGAATTGGAAGGGTTATCGGGCAATACTAATGTGATTTTGCAAGCAACCAACGATCTGATTCTCGAAGATCTAGCTGATAACGAATTAACTTTTACTCCTGGTGAGGGGATAATTGCTCTAACTGCCGATGCAGATGGGAATGAGGAGGGTGATTTTGTGATGGAAGACAATAGGATTATTGTCGATTCTGAATCTCTAGAAGTCATTAATAATGCCGATGCGATCGCTACAAATGGACGCAACATTAATATTAAGGGAGCAAATTTAACTTTAGGCAATATTAGTACTGCTTTAGCAAGTTATAGTAGTGAAGATGGTTTTTTATTAGAAAATAGCGGCTCAATCAACCTTGATGCTACTAATGGCGAGCTTAGTTTTTCCTCCCTGGATAGTTCTGGGGGTTTGAGTTCGGGAGGGAATATTACTATAAATGCTTCTGGTGATATTTCTTCTATGAGTAGAGAATCCCTGACAATTGATTCTAGTTCCGATGGAGGCGATGCTGGAGTAATTAGCTTAAATTCTGCTCAAGGAAATATTAATCTAAGCAATTTTTCCTTGTTATCTACTTCTAATGGTGAAAACGGTATTTCAGGAGATGTCAATCTTACTGCTAATTCATCTATTTCTTTGACCAATACGAGTATAGACACTAGAGCGATTGGTACTCAAGGAAGAACAGGTAATATAACTATTGAAGCTTTTAATGCAGGAAATATAGAGCTAATTAATAATTCTGATTTATATGCGGCCATTTTTACTGGTTCAGCAGCAGATACCCCAGGAGAAACAACAGGGGGAGAACTTAAGATTATTGGTGGTGCGATCGTCATTGATAATTATAATTTTAATAATATCGTCGGTCGTCGAGGAAATGGCGGGGATATTTTAATTACAGGTAACTCAGTAAGCTTACAAAATTTCACCGCGATTAATGCGTTTACTTTTGGTGGAGGTGATGCGGGAGATGTGGTTATTACTGGAGATGCCGTAAATATCACTGATGGGAGTTCTATTATTACCCATTCATCAGGAGAAGAAACAGGAAATGCAGGAAATATAACTATTGATGTTACCAATGGCGGTACTTTCAACCTATCGGGTAATAAGAGTCAAATTATTACTACCAGTATTGAAGGGGGTAGGGCAGGAGATATCGATCTTAATGCGGGAGAGATAATTATTAGCAATGGAGAAATTGAAGCGGGGACTTTTGGCACTTCTGTAGAAAATATCGATATTACTCCAGGAACAATTAACTTAAAAGGAGCAAGAAGTATCACTATTACTGATAGTCTAATTACTTCTGAGACTATAGTAGAAAGGGATGGAGGAGATATTTCTTTTGAGACAAATGACCTAGATATTTCTGATGCAACTTCTATTACTACTGAGACATCAGCTTCAGGAAATGCAGGAGATATTACTGTTGATGTTACCAATAACGGTACATTTAACTTAGTTGATAGCAGTTTAATTACCAGTACTTCTGGAGCGGGAAATGCAGGAGATATTACTGTTGGTGCAGGAGAGATCTTAATTACAGGCGGTGCAACTATTAGTGCGGAAGTGCTACCAAAATCCGTAAGTGTACTTGATGAAGAGATCGTAGACACAGAGTTATTTCTCTTTGATGCAGAAGGGAACTTGTTAGCAGAAGATGACGATTCTGATATTACGGAAGGTGCAGCAGGAAGTTTTAGCGGCACAAATTCTTTGATCGAATATACTTTTGATGAGGATGGTACTTATGTTGTCGGTGTAGGTGCGTTTGATTCTACGGTAGACGATGGAGATATTACAGGAGACACTATTACTCCAGGGGAAAAGTATACTCTTCAAGTTTCAGTTGAAAATCAACCTATTTTTGGCAATGTCAATGGCTCAATTTCCAAAACAGAACCCAACAACTCTATAGATGCAGCCCAAGATATTAATGACTCTTTCTCTAATAGATTCGATCCTAATATTCAAAATTCTACTTCCATTCCCCATGTTTCAATTTCGGCAGTCGGTGATGGCAGTTTTGACTACTATACTTTTGATGCCGAAGCAGGTAGTCTAGGCATTTTTGATATAGATCAAATTCTGACCGATAACTCCATAGTAGAGCCAGGAAATATTCAAGCAGGGAATATTAGCCTTAATGCTACTGAAAACATTACGATTACCGACAATAGCACTATATCGGCTGCGACTTCAGGCAGAAGTCTTCAGGGAGGAAATGTAAATATTACAACTTCCAATTTACTCACTGTTCAAGATAATTCCACAGTTAGAGTCGATAGCGAAGGATTGGCAACGGGAGGAAATATTGCCATCTCTTCGGGCTTTTTTACTCTAGATAACAACGGTCAAGTTTTTGCCACAACCGCTTCTGGGAAGGAGGTTTGTTGGATATTAAAGTAAATAATACTTTAG
>CAKZYI010000046.1 GCA_937884735.1 uncultured Pleurocapsa sp. | reverse complement strand
GACTAAGCCAGTAATAAATAACCACCAAGAAGCTGCTGCTGCTGCTTTACGAGTATCTTCTACCTGTTGTGTAGCTTGTTTTTTGGCAGCTTCTACACGCATCATTGTCTCAGTTTGAATGCGTTCGGCACGCTGTAGGGCGCGATCGCGAGTTCTTTCAATTTGAGTGATAATACGATTAGCGTCGGCTTCTGATATGTCTTTACGCGAACTCATGACTGCAACCATAGTATTGCGATCGACATTAGAAAAGCGATCTTTAAGTGCGGTAAAGCCAGCTTGAGGATCGTCAAACAGGACATTGATATCTCGTTTGATACCTGCATAAGCTAATTCGGGACGATCTAGGCTATCAAGATATGCTTTGATTTTTGCCAGTAAGCGATCGATTACAGACTGCACCTTGCTTTGGACTACCTGTAATTGAGACATTACGTTGTCTCTAACCTTAAGAATTTGGTCTACTACTTGGTCAACATCTGCTTTGGATATATCCTCTCTTTGAGTAAGCAAAGCAGTCAAGGTAGAGCGATCGAAGCTTGCCAGTCTATCTTTGAGACTTTCGGCACCAGCACGAGGATCGTTGAGCAACAATTCGATATCACGCTTGATGCCAGTAGGACTTAGTTCTGCCTTATCTGTCGAGCGGAGATAGTCAGCAATTGAGCTTTTGAAGTCTTGAGCTTTTTCTTGAGTACGAATAGCGGCACGACGGGGTGCTTTGGCAATACTTTTGAGAGTAGACTGGACATCATTAATTACTTGATTGATATCAGCTTCACTTAAGTCGCGTCGCTGTGCCAACAGCTGCACCAAAGTATCTCGATCCATCGCTGCTAAACGTTGGCGAATAGCTTTTGAACCTAATTTAGGATTGTTAAACAATAAGGTTAAATCCCGTTCAATTCCTCTGGGATTAAGCTCTGGCTTCCCTGTACGACGGAGATAGTTAGCTATCTCTGATGTTGCCATGTCGTATTGTTCTTGAGCCTTGCCTACTAGTTTTCTGGTGCATTAGTTACCTTCATCCAAGAACTTTCTACCGTATCGATAGTATCTTCTATTTGTTCTTCAGTTAAGTCCTGACGTTGAGACAATAATTTAACTAAGGTATTGCGGTCGAAATTGGCTAATCTTCCTCTCAGTGCCGAACTTCCTGCTTTAGGATTTTCCAAAAGTAGTTTTAATTCGCGCTTGATACCATCTGGATTTAGTTCTCCTTTACCTGTATCTCTGAGATAAGACTGAACCTGTAACCATTGTCTTTCGGCTACCGCTTTAGCTTGAGTAACGTTTTTGCGGTTATCTTCTAATACTTGATCGCGAGCTATTTCTAGTTCACCTGCGATCGCAGATATCTCAAACTCATTCATATCGCCTCGCAACTCTAGCATTCTTTCTAAAGTAGGGCGATCTAAAACTGCCAAACGAGTAGACAATTGTTCGTAGGTAGCATCAAAGTCTTCTAAGATAGGCTTAAATTCAAGCTGAATTTTTTCAGGATTGAAATTATCTTTCGGAGCGGTAGTCAAGTATTCTTCTACTTCCACCATTAGTTCAATACTCTTTTCTCTAGACTGTGCCGCTTCAGCCGTAGCAATTACCTCCAAGCGAATGGCATCCAGGATATTAGCAATGCTGCGAATCTGTGATTGAGACAATAATCCTTTTTGCTTGAGAACCTCAACAAAATCACCACGACTAATTTGTCTAAGCTCGTTTGCCACCGTTTGAGGATCGGCAGCAGGATCGTAAATTAAATTGCGAAATTCGTGATCGAGATTGCTTTGTCTGAGTTGCCAAGGATAGGCACTTGCCAAGTAGTTGTCGATATCCTTTTTAATGGTTGTGGGGGGATTATCTTTAATTCCTGCTTGATAAGCTACCTTGTCTGCTTTCTCTCCCAGTTGTTCCCCAGCAGATTTTAGTTTGCTGACGATTTTGTCTACATCAAAATCAGATAGATCGGCACGCCCCATAACTATATTCGCCAAGCTGCTTGCTCCAAAAGAAACAGCCGCTTTAACCACAGGGTTAGTTCCGCTAGAGCTACTATCACTGCTAACTTTGCTGACTACAGAGTCTAGCTTACTGCCAAAATCTGTGCCTGTAAGCTGCTCTTTAGTGGCTGACTTGAGATATCCAGCAAAGTCACTAACTGGATTACTAGCAGGAGCAAATTTACTAGTTGTTTTTTGCCAAACAGATTCCATATTGCCAGCAATACGCTCGGCATCCTGTCGGGAAATATCAGAGCGATCGCTGATTAACTGAATGAAGGTGTTACGATCTATGTTGCGAACGCTGTCGCTGTCGACGATTTCCTGTAAGTTTTCGTCATCCAACAGTCTTTCAAAATCCTGAGCAATCTTGTTAATATCTATCCCTGCGGGTTTAACAGACTGTAGAAAATCTTCTACATTCTCACGCATAGATACAGGGTCGATCGCCATTCCTAACTCTTTTCGTACTGCCGCAGCAGCAGCCTCAGCTGTATTAACCACCTGTTTGCTAGCAGCACCAGCACCAATAGCGGCGGTAGCCGTACCCAAAATAGATTGCATTCCAGAAGTAGCCGTATTGACAACTGAACCCAACAACGAGCCAATTGCTCTAGAGCTAAAGAACATCATTAAAGCAAAGAAAGTAGCCCAAATAACTAGACCAACAATTGCTCCCGATAAAGGTGCAACAAATAAGCCCAATTTGACAGCTAAAAGACTACCAATAAATAGAGCTAAGGAAACACTAATTAGCGTTCCTAAACCCACCGCCATACCAATCTTTTTAACCGTACTACCCAATCCGCCTGAATTATTGTCTTCATAGCTAGAAGAACTAGAAGAATTGGAACTAGAACTACCGCCCGCCATCGATATCCCCGCAGCAATACCTAAATTGGTAAACAAAAGTTGAAACGCTAAAGCTAATACCACTCCTGCGATCAATGCTGCGAAAAATTGGGGACCATTGAAGACAAAAGAAGCATCCTGAATTGCTTCTAAATCCTGTTCCCTTTCAACTATTATCCCTTGCTGTGCTAACAGCACTATTCCTTTGTAAAACACTTTTTTTCCTTTAGTAATTAATATTCCAGATGTAGAAAGAACTTAGCTCCAATACCAAGTCACCTTCCTATGAATTTGGATCGAAAGAATGAATTTTTGAATAATTCCTAGCGAAATACTTTATTTGTATTTCTCAAAAGAAT
>CAKZYI010000045.1 GCA_937884735.1 uncultured Pleurocapsa sp. | reverse complement strand
AATCTATTAAGGTATCCCGTTCTTCCTTAAACTCATATACAGGTACGCCAAAACCGCAGGAAGTCTGTACCGACTCTACGTTGAGTAAAATTATTTGTCTTTCTCCTGGGGTGTCAGAAAACAAAGAATGTAATTCCTTAAAGCGATCGCTTTGTCTGTTGATTACTTCTCCTGTACCGTATAGCCTCAAAATTAGAGGATTTTCATCAAAACTACAAAACATGATTGTCATTCTGCCATTTTCATATAAATGAGCAGCCGTTTCGTTACCACTGCCAGTCAAATCCAGATATGCCACAGTAGTTAGATCGATACAGCGAAAGGTGTCGATTCCTTTGGGAGACAAATTAATTCTGCCCGAATGGGGTGCGGTAGCAGTAAAAAAGATTTTCTGTTCTTGGATAAAGCTTTGTAATTGGGATGTTAGCTGGTCATAGAATTTTGCCATTTACTTGCTGTCTATTACTTCATAAACGTCAGTCTATTACTTTTCTCTCACATAAGTAAGGCGTTGCTGTTCGCCGCAACTAATGCGCGAGACCCTTCAGGGTTATTAGACCCTTATTTAGCAATGGCTCAAGCCATTACTACAAACATTATCTATTTTATGTTTAATAAAGTGGAGCTACTTAGAAACTAAATTAAATATCTTTTACCTGAACCCGCGATCGTCTTTTGAGAAAATTTAACTGTCTATCGCTCCTGCCCGAACATAATTATTACAAATAATTATCATTGAGTAAAAATTAAACTATTTGGCGTTGAACGATCGATGACTCTAACTATTTCCTCTTATTTTTGATAATGATTATTAGTTTTTCAGTGCGATCGCCTGCCGTATTTCCTCAAGCTAGGGAGAGAAAGAATGGGTATTATTATTATTCTCTTTATTGAAAATATATTTAATAAAATTTTGATTAATTATCTCAGCAAATCGGGCGATCGACTGTGGTTGATTTACATATAGGGCATACAAGATTAATTGAGAATAATTATAATTAATCTAAAAGTTGTCACCAAGATTCAATAAGTATTTATGTCTGAATTTGTAGAGCAATCCTTAACAGGTGTTCCTCGCACGATGCTTTTGACTACAAGATCTCGTGTGGACGAACACCAACAGCCAGATGGATTATTCCAAGATCCGATAGTAGCTAAATGGTGGAAATCACTAACTTGGGATAGCACACTAGATCCGATGTATAAATCTCCTGCACCTTTTACTTGGGCAAATCGAGCTTACATAATAGATCGCTTGGTTGCTAAACACTTGCAAAAATACAGAAATGCAGTAGTAGTGGAGTTAGGCGCGGGTTTATCTACCCGTTATTATCGTATTGGACAAGATTGCCAGCGATGGTACGAGTTGGATTTACCAGCCATAAGCGAGCTACGTCGTCAGCTAGATTTAGAGGCGTTGGTGAATGCGTAATGCTTTAAACAGAAACTTGAAGCGTGCCAAATCTCA
>CAKZYI010000044.1 GCA_937884735.1 uncultured Pleurocapsa sp. | reverse complement strand
GTATTCCTCCTGGCCCTATCTATGGCAAACTGAAACAG
Source organism: uncultured Pleurocapsa sp. (assembly GCA_937884735.1). Lineage (GTDB taxonomy): Bacteria > Cyanobacteriota > Cyanobacteriia > Cyanobacteriales > Xenococcaceae > Waterburya. Next base: position 5,241 of record CAKZYI010000044.1, on the reverse strand, counting down.
GGAAAAGTTATCACCCTAGAAGATGGTCGCAAAATCAACGGAAAAGACCTTTGTGGCGAACCTGAAGTAGGCAGAAAAGTTGTTTACTGTACCGATACTGTATTTTGCGATGCAGCAGTTGAATTATCTCAAGATGCCGATGTTTTAATTCACGAAGCTACATTCGCTCATCAAGACGCAGATAAGGCATTTGAAAAGATGCACTCCACTACTACAATGGCTGCTCAAGTAGCTCTTATGGCAGGAGTAAAGCAGTTGATTATGACCCATTTTAGTCCTCGCTACGCTATAGGCAATCCAATCCAACTAGACGATCGTAAAAGCGAAGCCAGGGCAATAATACCCACTACCAAGCTAGCTGACGCTGTTTATACCTACGAAGTTCCTAGACGTAGGGAAGCAAAGAAAAAGAAGATCAAGATTGCTAACTAATTTGTGTTGCCTCAGAGTGGAAAATAAGCAAAAGCAATAAAAAGTATTAGATCGACTAAATCGACCGATCTATCTCATTAACCAAAGCTACTTTGCCATAGCGGGAATCGATTTCCAGACCTTGAATTTCTAGATCCTGTTTGGACTTCAAAGGAAATCGATAAATAGTTTTTTCGTTAGGCTGCAAGGGCAAACACAAAGCAAAAATATCTAGCCTATATTGTTGAGGAATAAAGTTTTCTTCCCCTGTTTCCAAAACAATCTTATTGAAAAAAGCTAGTTCTCCAGTGTTATTGATAATACCAGCCGAAGTAGACAAACTATCACACCACTTCAATGCTAAAAACCATTTAGCATCACTTAACCTGTTGTAGACTTTTTCTGGCTTCGGATGAGGAAAGACTTTATATCCAGAATCTACTGCAATAATTGTACCACCCAAAAAACCACAGACCATACCTAGGCGATCGCTCATATAATCTTATCTCCAGAAAACATCCTTATTAAACAATCTACATCTTTACGAGCTTAAGTGCGATCGGGTTTATTTTTGGTATGTTATTTGCTTTTTAATGTTCAAATATGCAAATGATTGCCAACTTAACTATTTAATCTAGTCTTTTTTCTTCCAAGTTAACTTGAATTTATAGATAGTAATTTGGCAATTAATCTATTCTATTAACTGATATTTATCTATATATTAATGTGATTGTTTTTCTATTACAAACTCTTATTTATCAAGTATTTTGGCTATTGAAACTTAACTTTTTGTGATAAAAAATACAGTGATTTTACTATGGTGAAGCTATTAATTAGGAATTAAAATTTAGATAATAACATAAAATAACTTTACTCTGCCAAGAAAAATTCATAATTAAAGTTATGATTATCTTATTTCAAATAATACTTATATTTAAGTAAATATATGGCTATAAGCGGAACTTTAGAAGCTTTTTCATTGCCAGAAGTATTTCAAATAATTGAGTCAGGCCACAAGTCTGGAATGCTCACCTTTAAGTCTAGTTCAAAAGATCTGAGTATAGATTTAAACGGCACTTTTGAACTTTGGTTTGAAAAAGGAAATTTTATCAGCATTATTAATTCTCTTGATTATCAATTTCTAATTAACGAAATTATTAAAAGAGGCTGGATTGATGCAAGAAATCTATTCAAAACCACACAATTATGTCCTACCAATCAAGCATTAGGTACTTATATAAAACAACAGCAGCTTTTAAACGAATCACAAATAGATTCATTATTTAAGATGCAAACAGATATGGCGATTAAGCTATTTAATGTGGATCGTGGTTGGTTTAGATTTGAAGACTTAGAACAAATAAATATAAATACAAAGGAGCAAAAAACGTTTCCTTGGTCAGAAATGACAGGACAAAAAAAGAAGGCTACTGAATTGTCATTAGAAGCGATGCGGATCTTTTCCAATTGGTCGCGTTTTACTAATGAAATGCCTGCTCACAATTGCGGATTACAAAGACTAATTAATCACTGTAATTTGCACTTTAATTCTCTAGAAGAATATTTATGCAATACAGCAGATGGTTCTATTTCATTGCATAAAATAGCTCAAAAGATGGAAGTTTCCATTGAAAGGGTGCAAAGAACCGCACTATCGATGATTTTGGCTGGATTGCTTGAAGAAGTTCCAGAGGTTAGTTTGAATGTAAATATGCCAGCTAACAACACATTCAATCAACCTTCTAATTTTACAGAAGCAAAAAATATTTCAGTAAAAACCAAGAAAAAATCAAAAGTTAGTAACTCTCTAATCAATAATTTAGCAAACTTTCTCAAGAGTAATTTTTAATGGAAATTTTTAAAATTGCGGTCACAGGAAATGTCGGTGCAGGTAAAACCACTTTTATTCGTACCATCAGTGAAACTAAAGTAGTCGATACCGAACGTCGAGCCACAGATGAAACATCTTTATTAAAAGAAAATACTACTGTTGCTTTCGATTTTGGGCGTATAACTTTAAATCCAGAACAAGTATTGTATATGTATGGTACTCCAGGGCAATCTCGCTTTGACTTTATGTGGGAAATTGTCATTAATCAAGTCGAAGCTTATGTTTTATTGGTTGCGGCTCATCGTCCTGAAGACTTTCGAGGAGCTAGAAGAATTCTTACTTTCATTAATCAAAGAGTACAAATTCCGATGATTATTGGTTTAACTCATACTGATTGCGAAGGTGCATGGCAAAAAGAAGATATTATTCTAGCATTAGGTTTTTCTGCTAACAAAGAATGTCCGCCAGTAGTGCAAGTAAATCCAGAAAATCCTGGTTCAGTGGCTCAATCTTTAGTGGTTTTATTAGAAGAATTAATGTCAGTTTCGGTAGTGTAATTTAAAAGATATTTTATTATTTAATGCTTGCTATTTTCAGCAAAAAGCAGTAGATACAACTAGCTTTATTTGTTCTTAAAATTACCTAGAAAGTGTTATTTTTGTCTGTAATTTTGGGAATAGTAATATTAAGAGGATTGCTCTGACAGCGTTAATATAAAAATAATTATATGCACATGTATATATGTGTAAAAAAAATATTTTTTATTAACAAAATAATATTAACTTCTATATACTCTATAAGAGGAAAAAATAATGGCTCAAGCATCAATGCTGACCGAAGTCGTCCAAAAATTTGTTACGGCTACTCCTGACATTCAAGGAGCTGCACTAGTAACCCCTGATGGTTTATCTTTAACTTCTGTTCTCCCTGGAAGTATGGATGAAGAAAGAACTTCTGCTATGTCTGCCGCTATGCTTTCTCTCGGCGAAAGAATTGGTCAGGAACTATCCAGAGGAATTGTAGATCGAATTGTAATCGAAGGTGAAAAAGGCTATAGCGTAATGGTTTCTTGTGGTGATGATGCTGTTTTGTTGGTTTTAGCAGCAAAAGAAGCAAAACAAGGACTACTATTTCTAGAAATCAAGCGAATTCTTAAAGATCTAGCTCCTATGGTGAGTTAGGCAAACTCGTATCAATCATTCGTGATTATCACAAATTTGACCAAATAAACAATTTTCAAGGAGCATAAATCAAATGCCAATGACAAGAGAAAAATTAGGTGGTTTTATAAGCATCGTCTGTTTCAAGGGTGTAATTACAGGTATGGAAGAAGCTCTAGGAGAGAGAGCAACTTCAATTGCGCTAATCTCTGCTGGACGCACTAGAGGTAAGAATCTGGTTACGGAATTAGGATTGGCAGGTTCAAATCCTTCTTTAGAAGATTTGGCTAGCAAGCTAGACTTTGCTCTCGGTGAGAATGGAACTCGCCTTTGCAAAGTAGATAAAATTGAAGACAACGGAGATACAATCAAAGTTTATACTCACGAGACTGTATGTTCGGCAGGAGAAGAGCAAGGTAGTAGTCGCAAGTGTACCTATAGCATGGGTGCAGTATGTGGAGCTATTGAAACTATCCAAGGTAAGCGTTATCGTCCCAAACATACTGAATCAGTACTTCGTGGCGGTACCCATGATGTATTTGAAATGTCTATGATTGGTTAGTTTTTGCAAAACAAGGCAAGCAGAATAAAGAAGAAAATAGCTGGAGAGGATGTGCAATTTCATTTCCCCTTCAGCTATTTATTTGGTGTGGAATCAATTAAAAGAATCTTTAAACTCTAGCCATGTCTTTAAAGCTAATTTTTAAATAATCCTCTTCCATTTTTGCCCCTGATGGTTGCAGTGCAGCCAGTGCTTGAGGCAAAACCAAATTACGACGGTGATTACCAATTCTGACATTGAGTTCATCACCAGTTTTATTTAGCTGAATCTGCTCTTTAGGAATTCCTGGAAGATATAGGTGCAGACTGTAATTGCCCTGCTCTTGAATTATCTTGATTGTATTTTCTTTGTAGTAAACCTGGGTAGGATCTTCGTCATTGTACAAAATTTCTTTCAACTTCTCTAATGCTTCCATACCGCACATCTCCGTAGGAAATAGAGGAGCTTCTTTTACATGTAAAGGAAGAAAATTATCGTAGAATACCTTTTTGTAAGTGTCTTGATTTTCTTTCCAACGTTGGAAAAAAGGATCTTGAACCTCATTGGGAATAACTCGGTTAGCTACTACCATATCTGTAGCTACATTGTATAAACTTAGGTAAGCATGGGCGCGTAACGACTCCTTGATTACCATTTTTTCAGGATTCATCACCAACCGTACCGACGTTTTGGTGTTATCAGTCAAAACCTTTTCTAAAGCTTCAATCTGCTCGTAAAATTCATAAGGAGCATCCATTACTTCATTGTCAGGCAAAGAAAAACCAGCGATGGGCTTGAAAAGCGGTTCAACGAATGGACGCAAGGCTGCGGACATTCCCTGTAATGGCTTATAAAAACGTCTCATGTACCAGCCGCCAACTTCTGGCAAACTCAATAGTCTTAAAGCTGTACCTGTAGGCGCAGAATCAATAATTAAAATATCAAAATCGCCTTCATCATAGTGACGCTTCATTCTCACTAAGCCAAAGATTTCATCCATCCCTGGTAAGATTGCCAATTCTTCTGCCTGTACGCCATCTAAACCTCTAGCCTGTAAAACTTGAGTAATATAACGTTTTACTGCACCCCAGTTACCTTCCAACTCTCTTAAGGCATCAAGCTCTGCACCCCACAAGTTAGGACGAACTTCTACAGGATCGTGTCCCAATTCAAGGTCAAAACTATCAGCCAAAGAGTGCGCGGGATCGGTACTAAGCACCAATGTCTTATATCCCAACTCTGCACAACGTAAACCAGTTGCAGCAGCGACGGATGTTTTACCGACACCGCCTTTACCA
>CAKZYI010000043.1 GCA_937884735.1 uncultured Pleurocapsa sp. | reverse complement strand
TTTATATAACGCAATTTCCTTGGAGATTAAAAGTATCTTGAGCTTTTGGCTCTTCAAAGAAAATTTTCGGCTTGAAGGTATTACCGATATTACACCTCAAGGTTTTTAAAAAACTGGCTGGGTTGGGAATATGTTCTAAAGTGTGTCGGCAAATAATCAGGTCGCTTTGATAATTAGCGTGTCTCTCGGAGTAGTAATCTTGAATAAACTCTACGTTATATTGGTCATGTTCTGGTCGATATACATAAGTAGGATCGAAACCGATACCATAGTTATTATTTTGTTGACATAGTAGGACCAAAAAGTCTCCTTTTCCCGAACCTATTTCAATAATTTTCTTATTTTGTAATTGATATCTCGCCATTAAATCTTCAGCCAGAGATTGGGCGTTAGTTTGAAAGCGAGGAGAAAAATCTAAGGAACACTCGTAATCTTCTGTGTAGTTGATTTTTACCGAATCGAAAGCAACATTATCAATAAAACCGCAGTTATGACAAAAAGCTAGCTTTATATCTCCTTTGGTGCAGTTAAGTGCTGCTTGGCGTTCTTTCCAGAGTAGATTGCAAAAAGCTGGAATTTCAGACAATTCAAAAAAGATTTCTCTTTGAGAATTCCCACATATCGGACACGATCTTTCACCGATCTGATTCATTTTTAATTTCAACTCCGAAAAAAATTTATATTCTGTTTTGTAAAATTTTTATTTTGTAGCTCTAATTATTTAAAAATCGCCCTGACATTTTAGAGGGCGATAACTTCAGGAGAGAGATTCATCTCATCAAGCATTTGCTTAATTTCGTCACGATAAATAGAGTTCATGACAATAACGCGATCGGGCTGATATTCTTGCAAAAATTGTGGTGACATAATTTGTTTGCCAACACCAGGAATGAACCTACCGTGACGATGGGGGTTGATATCAACTACATATTGAATTTTGTCAGCAGTATCTAGAGTGGTCAAAAAAGCTACACATTTTGAGCCAGAACCCCAAACTACGACTTTTTCTTGTTTAGATTGGGCAATTTCTAAATATTGTTTCCAATAGTTCAACTTAGCTTCAATATTGCTCACAAAATGTCGAACGTCCTGCGCTACTTCGGCAACGGTTTCCTCTAAAGGACACGGGTTTTGAGGTTGCCTCACCCCCGTGAGATGTCCGTAAAGATGAATTTTTGAGTCAGGGATGTTGGTGGGTAAAGCTTCAATAAATAGATATTGCTCTCCATAATCGCGATAGAGATCGACAACCTCAAAACCGCAAGCGCGAAATAATCTAGCTAAAGCACCAGGAGAAAAATATGAGCAGTGTTCGTAATAAATATCTTCAAACGCTAAATCCTTAAGAACTCTGGTATTGTCAGGAATTTCTAAGAAAAAAGGAACCAGGCGATCGCCAATAGACTTGCGAACTGTAGAGATAAATTCTGCTGTTGGCTGGATATGTTCTAAAGTATGACGACAGCATATAAAATCCCCCACATATTCAGCATGGTGTTCGCCATAGTAGTCTTGAATAAACTTAACCCGACTCGCAGCCTCGCTTTCTACTCTTCCTGGGACGACGCTAGGATCGATACCGACTCCGTAGTTGTTACCCAGTTCACAAAGCAGTAACAAGAAGTCTCCTTTACTACAGCCAATCTCCAGGATATTTTTGCCCTGCAAATTGTATTTTTTGAGCAGTTTTTGAACTAAATTGCGGGCAAATTTGTTAAAAGTCGGGGAAAAGCTTTGCTGGTCTTCGGAATTAGGAGCGTAAGCCGACCAATGAGGGTCAAATTCAATATTGGTAATAAAACCGCAACTGTTACAGAAACCCAGCACTACATCTTCACAGGGAAAATTAAGAGCTTCTTCACGGCTGGACATCATGAGACAACTGTGAACGGGAACATCTCTCACTTCATAGAAGATGGAAAGTACATGACTGCTACAGTTCGGACATTGGCGATCGCTCAAAAAATCGCCGAGCTGGGGTTGAGAGGATGATTGGAATTGAACCATTTTGTTTAAATAAGCTAGAGGATGCAAAGAGACGGAATAGAAACGATAAATTTACCGCCTGGTTGTTGATAAGCTGCTTGTTGTCCCATGTCTGCGGCAAAATTCCAAACCAGAATTGAGACATAATCGGGTTTATCTTCCAGTAGCTTGCTGGTTTTAGCTGTCGCGCTAAATCCTTAGTGAAGAAAGTGTAGAGAGTATCGATACCCGCTTTTCGAGCAACCTTAGCAAGATTCGACGCTGGATCGATTTTTAGTGCAGGAGCAGGAGCCAAAAGAAATGATTAAATCTAAAGTAATGACCAATGACCAATAACTAATGACCAACAACTAACTACTTCGCTCCCACGAGCAGAGGTTCGGAATTTTCTGACCACGTTTTCCAAGGTGCGTTTCCTTTTGCCCACATACTTTCTAATAAACGCTTATCCCTCAATGTATCCATGCATTGCCAGAATGAATCATGCTTGTATGCCATTAGCTGTCCATCTTTGGCTAGTCTTTCTAGGGGAGCTTTTTCCCATTGAGTATCATCGTCGTCAATATAGTGATAGACTTCTGGCTCTAAAACGAAGAATGCCCCGTTAATCCATCCTTCCCTGGTTTGTGGCTTTTCAGAAAATTCCACAATTTGCTCGCCTTTTAGGTCTAAATGACCAAAACGAGCAGGGGGGCGAACTGCGGTAAGAGTAGCCAGTTTGCCATGAGAACGATGAAATTTCAATAAATCATGCAGATTGATATTAGAAACGCCATCTCCCCAAGTCAACATAAAAGTTTCATTCCCCATGTAAGGAATAAGTCGTTTGATGCGACCGCCTGTATTAGTTGTCAGTCCCGAATTGATTAAGTCTACCGTCCAATCAAGTTGATAGTTACCGTGAGTCTGCACCTGTCCGTTGCCTAATTTGACCGTCAAATTGCTGTGAACAGAGCAATAATCCACCATATATTTCTTAATTACTGCCCCTTTATAGCCCAAAGCGATCGCAAAATCTTTAAAACCATAATGATAGTAATGCATCATTATATGCCAAAGAATAGGCTGCCCTCCTATTTCTACCATTGGTTTAGGTTTGGTTTCTGTTTCTTCGGCAATACGAGTTCCCAAACCGCCAGCAAGAATTCCTACTTTCATGAAAATTTTCTCCCTTCAATTTAGATAGTAATTAACACTTATAGTTATCGCGTACTATAAAAAACTTATTTTATGCTTTCCATACATTTTCTTGAACTTATCTAAGAATATGAGTATTGTATAGCTATATTTAAAAATTTATGCATAAAGAAGTTATGAATACAAGATAATAAATTCCCAAAAAATCAAAGAGCTATAGCAAAAGCCAGCCAGAGATTACTCCGTCGGTTTAGGGCAGAGCCTAATTTAACCGTAGGTAAATATCGAAACTCTAGCCCCAAAAGACTTATCGCTTTAAATCAAAAATACTAAAAACACTTAATACAAGAGGATTATAAAAGATGGATGATTTTGACTTTTTCGTCGCCTTACTAACCCCCGCCAGCGACCTTGTTGAAGGAGATACGGGAGAAACAACTCAGGCAATTTTCGCTCGCGCTGGAAATGATGTCATTTATGGATTCGATCCCAATAGCAACAATAATGGCAACCCCAAGGTAGATATTTTGGTGGGCGACCTATTTGATAACACAGCAGAAGAGTTTCAAATCATACTTGACATTCAAGCGGGAAATCCTCTAGCCATCCTCGATCGAGGTAAACCTCCATCTGTAGGGGCAGATAGATTTGTTCTTGGAGATGAAATTCAACCTTACTACACTACCTTCGATCCCGTTAGCTTAGTTACAACCGATCCTCTTGGAACCAACCAATTTGCCGTTATTTATGATTTTGCCCCCGAACAGGACATTATTCAGCTCAACGGTAAGAAAGACGATTATGAAATAATAGAAATAGACGGCTTAACAGTCGATGGATTCGACCGACCTTTCTTTGGCGAAGCAATTTTTTCTCTACAACAGGGAAGCCCCGATTTGGTAGCCTATGTTGTTTCTACTCCTGAAGTAGATTTAGAGCTAGGAAAAGACTATTTCGAGTTTGTGGGTGATAAACCAGAAGATAAACCCGATGAAAAGAAGATCGGTCAATTAGGAACTACTGGTATTGACAAGGCTCTTGGTGCTGCTACAGATTCTGAGGGTAATGTCTACATCACAGGGTCTACCAGTGGTTCTTTGGGGGGAGCAAATCAAGGTTCTTCAGATATTTGGGTAGCCAGATACGACATCAATGGCAACCAAACCTTACTTCTACAATCTGGCATTTCTACTGCTAGTGGTGAAACAGCGGTTGCCGTGGCTACGGACGACGATGGCAACTTTTATCTTACGGGGTCTAGAAACTCAATGGGCTGGGTTGCTAAATATAACAACAGCGGTCAACAACTGTGGAATAGACAAATTTCTTTACCTGGGGCTTTTTCTACCAGTAGCTTCGGTCTTGACGTT
>CAKZYI010000042.1 GCA_937884735.1 uncultured Pleurocapsa sp. | reverse complement strand
GCTTTTTCCATTGAGGTGCCTTTCAAATTGGGCAAGCCTTGACGAGAAAATGCCATCAAAGTAGATTCATTGTTCTTCGCTTTTTCGATCGCAACTTTGTATGCCGCAGAAACTTCGTTACCATCTGCAGGACGATATACCGTTAGATTGGGAACCGCTCGTAAGGAAGCTATAGTTTCGATGGGCTGGTGTGTAGGACCATCTTCACCCTGTCCGATGGAGTCGTGAGTCATGACCCAAATCGCGCCTACTTCAGAAAGAGCAGATAAGCGAATAGCCGCGCGCATATAATCGGTAAAGATTAGGAAAGTTGCACCATAAGGAATTAAACCAGAACGGTGTAAAGATATGCCGTTACAGATTGCTCCCATAGCGTGTTCGCGAACGCCAAAGTGTACGTTGCGGTTTTGGTATGCGCCTTTTTGGAAATCACCAAATCCTTTAAGTTCAGTTAGATTGGAGTGGGTCAAATCCGCAGAACCACCAATCAATTCGGGAAGTACAGGAGCTAATTTATTAAGACAGCCTTCAGAATATTTACGGGTTGCCAAAGCCTTGTCTTCGGGAGTAAAAGTAGGCAATACATCAGCCCAACCATCGGGTAGTTTACCACTTATATAGCGTTCAAATTCTGCCCCTTCATCAGCATACTTAGCTTTGTAGTCAGCTAGAACTTTATTCCAAGCTTCTTCGTCGCTAGCACCCCGTTCAACTGCTTTACGCATGTGGTTAAGAGCTTCCTCGGGATCTTCAAAAGCTCCGTAGTTCCAGCCCAAGTTTTCGCGGGTTAGTTTAATTTCATCCGCACCAAGAGCAGAACCGTGAATACCAGCGGTATCTTGCTTGTTGGGCGCACCGTAACCAATGGTAGTTGTTACCTTGATCATTGTAGGCTTGTCTGTAACAGATTTTGCTTCTTCAATGGCTTTAGCGATCGCTTCTAAATCTGTGTTACCGTCTTTTACATGAACTACATGCCAGCCATAGGACTCAAAACGCTTAGAAACGTCTTCTGTAAAAGCTACATCTGTCGAGCCGTCAATAGAAATATGGTTGTCGTCATAAAGAGCGATTAATTTACCTAATCCCTGGTGTCCTGCAAAAGAAGCAGCCTCACCTGAAATACCCTCCATGTTGCAGCCGTCACCAAGAATTACATAGGTGTAGTGGTCTACTAAAGTAGCGTCACTCTTGTTGAATTTGGCTGCTAAATGAGCTTCAGCCAAAGCCAAACCTACACCGTTAGCGATACCTTGACCAAGAGGCCCTGTAGTTACTTCAATCCCTTTGGTGACGAAATTTTCAGGGTGTCCTGCGGTAGTCGAACCCCACTGACGAAATTGCTTAATATCTTCAATTGACACGCTGTCAAAACCAGCAAGATACATCAAAGCATATTGCAACATTGAGCCATGACCAGCAGAAAGCACAAAGCGATCGCGATTAAACCAATTTGGGTTTTTGGGATTAAACTTCATGAACTGATCCCACAGCACAAAAGCCATTGGAGCAGCTCCCATAGGTAGCCCTGGGTGTCCAGATTTAGCTTTTTCTATTGCTTCTATTGCTAAAAAACGAATTGAATTTATACAAAGTTCTTCAACTGATTTGCTTGATTGGGAGGCAACTACCATATTCGTTATATAAATAAACTACGATAAAACAAAATTTGAACGAGCTTCGGCACACCTAGAAGGAGCAGTAAGTTTTTCTAGACCAAATATTCAAAAAGCCGTCTTATTTCTCATCTTCTCATCCTCAATGTGGCTCTAGCAAGTTCGGTTATTTTTGATGGGGCAAACAACTTTTTATCATCCTATTATGAGTATGTGTTATCGATCAAATAAGTGAGTGATGCTAGTAGTGTTTGCTTTTTTCTCTTAAGTCAAAAGCGTTTTGTAAACTGGCTATATTTATTAGCTGTACTTTTTAAAGGCTAGAGTAACATTATGACCGCCAAAACCAAAAGAATTGGATAAAGCTACGTTCACTTGATGGTCGCGACTTTGATTGGCAATGTAATCTAGATCGCATTCGTCATCAGGATCGACTAAGTTGATTGTAGGTGGGACTTTATTATTTTGAATTGCCATCACCGTGGCAACAGCCTCAATCCCTCCTGAGCCACCTAATAAGTGACCAGTCATTGATTTAGTAGAGCTAACCACAACTTCTTTTGCTCTTTCACCCAAAGCTTTCTTGATTGCCTTGGTTTCATTAGAGTCATTTGCTTGAGTACTAGTACCATGAGCATTGATGTAATCAACTTGCCCTGGACTAATATCACCATCTTTTAAAGCTAATTCAATTGCTTTGGCTGCACCCTGACCGCCAGGGACAGGAGAGGTCATATGAAAAGCGTCACAGGTCATGCCATAACCCACTATCTCGGCATAAATTTTGGCTCCGCGGGCTAAAGCAAGGTCTAATTCTTCTAAAAACAAAATTCCCGAACCTTCTCCCATAACAAATCCATCGCGATCGCGATCAAATGGTCTGCTAGCATGAGTTGGGTCATCATTACGAGTAGAAAGAGCTTTTGCCGAACAAAAACCTGCAAAAGAAAGGGGTGTAACTGCTGCTTCTGCACCACCACAAATCATGGCATCTGCATAGCCTCCTTGAACAAGACGAAAAGCATCTCCAATAGCGTGAGAACCTGCGGCACAAGCTGTTACGGTACAGGAATTTGGTCCTTTTGCTCCAGTATGGATTGCAGTTAGACCTGCTGCCATATTGGCAATCATCATGGGTATGGTAAAGGGGCTAACTTTTCGAGGCCCTTTAGTCAAAAGATTTTCATTTTGGTCTTCCATAACCTTTAGACCGCCCACCCCTGTACCAATCAAAACTCCTACTCGGTCGGCATTGAGGTCGTCAATGGTGAAGCTGGCATCAGCAATTGCCTGTTTGCTGGCGCACACACCAAATTGGGCAAAGCGATCCATTCGTTTTGCATCTTTTTTGTCTAGATATTGATGAGGATCGAAGTTTTTTACCTCGGCAGCAATGTGACAGGCGTGTTTTGAAGCATCAAATAGAGTCTCCGAGCCGTCCCCATTACGCCCTTGTAGTAGCCCATCCCAATATTCCGTGAGATTATTACCAATGGGGGTAATTGCACCTAAGCCTGTGATTACGACCCGTTTGTTTTGCCTATTTGTCATATTCGCTCTTCTTACATTCTTATCTGCCAATATCTTTTTGAGGCTGCTGTTGGAGTGCAGACATAGATTCTCTTACAAAAATAAAAGTTAAACTGTTTTTTCTGTAAGACAAGTTGCCAAGTGCAATTGTAAATAACCAGTTTAGGGGCGTTATTTAGCAGCCATCATCTACTCAAATAAAATTAATAACTATTAAATTAAGTTACGCAGTTGCACCTTTTTCTGCGCTTATATGATCGACTGCTTTGCCTACTGTATCTATTTGTTCGGCAGCTTCATCGGGAATTTCAATATCAAATTCTTCTTCTAGAGCCATAACTAATTCTACTGTGTCTAAAGAATCAGCTCCCAAATCATTGGCGAAGCTTGCTTCTGCTGTAACCTGATCTGCTTCTACTTCTAGCTGATCGACGACAATACTTTTTACTTTTTCAAAAATTTCTTGATTCATTTTTTTTTCCACTAAATTGCCCGATCTAAATACAATAAACTGACGTTTAAAACTAATTGACGGGATCGTTTTCCATTTAATGCTGGCTTAATTTAAAAAGCGGCAACTTTTATCTTATCTGAAAGGGGGACACTTCGTGATTACTTATCCGTGATTGCTAATTGCTGATTAGATCATAAATAGACGGAAATATATCTCGGTAAAGATTATTTTTCCGTCTACATGGTTTTAGAGCAGTTTCTGTGCTGCTCAATAAATTATTTTTTTGGGCTAAGTTATCTATTAACCTTTGGGCGTTTTTGCTTTGCTAGCCATATCTTTAAACTTGTTTAAGCTAGGTCCAGGACGACGACGATATTTAGTAACCGTTGGCATGAGATTATCTGTCGCGAAAGTTTGTTCTGCCTGAGCACCGTTACTCTTTGCAGTTGTTGTACTGTTGTTATACATTGCAGCAACCCAAAATGGAGGCTCAAAAGATGATGCACCAGCATCTTGGGGTGACGGTTTGGCTTTAGCTTCGGGTGCTTTTTGAGACTTTTCAGCGTCTTTTTTACTAGATTTTGCCTGGGGCTTGGCTTCAGTATTGACAGCAGATTGCAGTTTATCTTGAGCTGCATCAGCAGCCTGTTTAGTAGTTTCAACTGCTAGCTCTACGAGTTCAGATTCGAGTACTTTATCTGAATGGATTAGAACCACACAATCTGCTTTTTTGGCAGTTTTTACCGCTGCTTGCACAGGCTGGGATTCTTGAATTTCATCTAATTCTAAATAGTATTTACTTTCAGAATTAAAAATTTTTTTGAGCATTTGCATAGCTTAATTTGACTCCTGGAAGTGATATTAAGGGAACTGAAAAATATGATAATAAGTATTGGTAGTCTCTCTTTAAACAAACAAAATAGTTTGTCAGAAAGTAAGGGATTCAATTCTCTAGAGCAACCAGATCTTAGTTAAAGCTTAAATTTAGAAATTTTGAATCAAAACTTTCTATCTCTGGTTCTACCGAGGTATTGAGGCACAGAGAAAACAATAAATTAAAAGTTTTTAGCTATCCTTATCAAGCCAGAAAACTATACTCATCGCAATGATACTTTACAAAAATTAATTCATACAAGAGTGAAATTTAATTTTTCAAAAGCTAAAAGTATTGCAAGGTAATGGATACAAGAAAAAATTTTTCTCCTGAAGAATTATCATAATTCTACAATGACGGGTGCGTGGTCGCTGGGTTTTTCTAATTTTCTGGGTTCTACATCAATCCAACATTTAACTGCCTGTTGATATAGATCGTTGGTCAAATAATGATGATCTATACGCCAGCCGCGATTGCGAGTAAAACCTCCAGCACGATAATCCCACCAGCTAAAATGACCTTCTTCGGTAGTGAATTTGCGAAAAGCGTCTTGGAAGCCCAATTCCAATACCTTGTTTAAAGCTTGTCTTTCGGTAGGAGAAGACATGATGTGCTTGTCTCTAGCTTTGTTTGTGTAGATATCTTTGTCTTCTAGAGCAATATTAAAATCTCCACAAACAGAAATATTTGATTGTTCTGTCTGAAGCTTTTGGAGATACTGATGCAACAGTGCCAGCCAATTTAATTTATATTCATATTTGTCGCTGCCCAAAGCCGAACCATTGGGAACATAAAGATTGACAATTCTGACATTATCAATAACACCGCTAATGACTCGCTTTTGCTGGTCAAAATCTTCGGCTCTATCACAGACTATTGGACTAAAGCCATAAATAACCTCTTTTAAAGGTTTTAAGCTAAATATAGCAACACCGTTATAAGACTTTTGCCCAGATATATACAGGTTATAACCTAAATCTTCAAAAGGCGATCGCGGAAATTGATGATCTTGAACTTTAGTTTCTTGCAAACAAAGCACTTCTACCTGATGTTGTTGTAGCCAATCAATTACAATTTGCTGACGACTCCGAATTGAATTAACGTTCCAAGTAGCTACTCTCAATACTTTAAATCCTAACTATATTTTATTTTTAATCAAATATTAATTATGATGCATTGATGTTCCTGTATTGATTTCCTTCTTACCCATATTGCTTATGAAGCCCGAATCAAGCCTCAAGGTATTTGTTTATGGAACTCTCAAACCAGGAGAAGCGAATTTTGCTGCTTATTGTGATGGCTATGTTGAATCCCAACAAATAGCCTATGCCAAGGGAATATTATATGACTTGCCTTTATGCGATCCTGCAATGACAGAGGGAGAATAAAAAATTCAAGTAGTATTATTGACCTTTAAAAATCCTGGGGTTCTGAATAATTTAGACAGACTAGAAGGCTATCAGCCAAAACAACCCGATAGTTTGAATGAATACTATCGTCGTTTGGTTTTAGTTTATAGCTCAAACAACCAGCCGATAGATCGAGCCTGGGCTTATTTTATGACTTTAGAAAAGGTAAGGCAATATCAGGGTATTTTGGTTGAATCAAATTGCTGGAAAGGCGGGTAATTAATGATTGCTGAGATTAGGAGACAAATTGAATATTTGGGACAAGGGGATCTTTGACAATGCCAAAACCTGCATAACTCCATCTTTCCATTAGGCTTTTAAGTTGAGTCGGAGATGCAGTTTCAACGGTAAGGCGATCGCTATATTCCTTTCCGTGGGTGTTAATATAACTTAGAGCGTCATAGTCTTGCTGGAACACCAATAGATAGCTAGCTTCAATTCCGCTTTGTTCTGGTAAACGCGCCACCAAATACTTGCCGTCTTTTCTTGAACGAATTACATAATTAACCTGTAGTAACATTATCTATTTTACTCCTGCTATTTCTCACTAAATCCCCTTCTTCCCTACTCTTTACTTAAGATCTTCCAATTTAATTCTAGGATCGACTGTCTTTAAGAGTAAATCTGCTAATAGATTTCCTACGATTAACATGGTTGCCCCCATCATTAGACTAGCCATGACTAAATACTTGTCTTGAGCAGTTACAGCCTGAAGAGTTAGAGTACCTAACCCTGGCCAATTAAAGAAAAATTCAGCAATAAAAGAGCCGCCTAGCAGACTAGCAAATTCAAAGCCCAAAAGAGTTATTAAAGGGTTGATCGCATTTCTTAGAGCATGGACATAAATAACCTTATTTTCTGGTAAACCTTTAGCTCTAGCTGTCTGAATATAGTCCTGGCGTAGAACATCTAGCAATTGACCCCTGGTTAGGCGTTGTAGCCCTGCAAAACTAGTAATGCTAAGGGCGATGGTGGGCAACACCATATGCCAGCTAATATCTAGTATTTTGCCCAATACAGATAGTTCATCATGGTTGATACTAGTCATGCCCCCTACAGGAAAAATTGGCGACAATAATTGAGCAATAATCAAGAATATCAGTGCTGTAATAAAGCTAGGAAAGCCTTGACCAAAGTAACTTAGTACTCTTAATACTTTATCAACAGCCGTATTTTGTTTAACTGCGCTTAACATTCCCAAGGGAATAGCGATCGCCCATGTCAAAATAAAAGAAGATAGTGCTAAAAGAAGAGTTGCAGGAATGCGTTCTACTAGTAATGAAGATACAGAACGAAAATAGACAAAGCTTTCGCCAAAATCAAACCTGGTGACAATACGCCATAACCAGCGAAAATATTGAATTATTGGCGGCTTATCCAGACCAAACTGCTGGGTTAATTCTGCAATCCTTTCAGGGGTTATTTGAGGATTTTCCTTGAGAGTATCTAAATAATCTCCAGGGGCTAATTCCACTATAAAAAAGCACAGCGCAGATGCCAAAACTAGAGTTAAAGCACCCTGAGAAAGCCTTTTAATTATGTAGAGAGTAGTTTCACTACTCAAACTATTTTGTAAGACAGACAAGAGAGATTTTGCAGCAACATGAGTACTTTGAGCCATATTTTTAAGGATGAGGAATAAGGGATAAAGGATAAGGAACTCTAGTCTCCTAATCTCCTAGTCATCTAGTCCCGATCAACGTCGAAGTAGCAATTATGCGACATAAGCAGCCAACAAAAATAAGCTGTCTACCAAAATTGTGCTTAACACTGCTCCAGCGAATGCCCACCAGTGTAACTCGGTTTTCTTTAAAGACCACATACTGACCGCTAATAAAATATTAACCAGCACAACCGCCCAACTAATTCCCCAGGGAGTTTGTACCTGAGCCAATGCCGATTTGAGAATCGGTGCAGCCAGGGCAGGATCGACATCTACTGTCATTAGCTTGCGCCAATAAGGAATCACATCGGCAATATAAAAATAGAGGTCGGTAATAGCTGTACCCAAAAGAGAACCCAAATAAAAGAAATTTCCCACTTTTCCCCATCCTCGCCAAACACCCCAGAGAGCAAAAGGTAGACCAATAGCCTCAATAGGCATATGAATTAGGGGTTCTGCCCTTAGCCAGCCCCAATAAATAGAACCAGCTAACCAGCTCCAGCTAAAGCCTAAAATAAGATCTCCCCATAAGCTAGTTTGGGGACGACGGTAAAGAAACCAGCCCAATCCTACCCAAAATAAGCTCAAGACCAAGCTAACTACAGGAAAAAGGCGGACTATAGGAGCTTGAAAGAATACTGGTACTGATACAAGAAAAGAGGCGGCTAAAAATACTCGCCATGCTTTGCCATTTTGGTTTTGGTCTATGGGTAAGCCAAGGACATTAGATTGAGATGAGGAGGAACAGTTAGGACTAGATGTGGTCACAAGTAGATATAAAAAAAATATGGTGATCTGTGCAGGTAGGGGAGGTTCATCAACATGGCGACTGTAAGTTTGCTTTTAAATTAAAGCAGGTTGCTTCGCCGTCAATTTAGAAAAAAAAACTTTTTTCGGTATTTTGATGACCTAGTTTTCTAATTTTCGTTACTTATCTTTACCTACGATTAAAATACCACAGTTTTTTATTTGAGTGATTGTCCTCGAAGATAGATTTAGTACTAATAATTTTATAGATAAAATGTTAATATTGGTGTCGAAAAACTGGAGAGGAGAGCAATCTTAGTTGGCGCAATAAAGTTTGTCTTGTCCTATCTTGGTTTTCAACATTGTGTAAAATACGTTACTAATAGGAAACAAGAATAATGTCGATTTATGTTGGTAATCTCAACTATGAGGTTACACCAGAAGACTTACAGGAAGTCTTTGGAGAATACGGAAATGTTAAGCGCGTCCACCTCCCTACAGACCGCGAGACAGGTCGCAAACGTGGTTTTGGCTTTGTGGAAATGAATACAGATGAAGAAGAAACAGAAGCAATTAACACCCTAGATGGGGCAGAATGGATGGGACGTACTATCCGAGTAAATAAAGCCAGACCAAGAGAATCTAGTAATTCTGATGGTGGTACTCGCAGATTTGCGAATAACTAAATCTGTTTTGTTTGTTTGGAGGGTAAGGGAAAGATATTTTTCCTTATCTAAAGATTCATCACCAGCAACGTAATACGATTAATCGTCTTAAGTATGTTTTAAGGTTTCGATGGGGGTGTGTCATCATTTAGGTATAAGAATGCTGTCTTCTGGATGATGATGCACTTTATCATAGTTTAAAAGATTAAAGCTTAATTTAAACTACCGCGATCGTCTTTATGATACCCAACACCAAGCATTCTATCTGTGCGATCTCAATTCGTCGTCATTTAGGCACCCTTATGCTGGCACTCACGATGATTGTGCTTGGTATTTTTTTTGTATTTCGTCTTCCGGTAGACCTATTGCCACCGATTACCTATCCTCGTATTGGGGTGGCGGTAACTATTCCTGGTGCATCGCCTCAAGTAGTACTAGAAGAAGTCACTAAGCCTTTAGAACAAGCTTTAAATGCGACAGAAGGATTGGAGCAAATATTTTCCGAAACTAGAGAAGGCAGAGCGCGCTTAAATCTTTATTTTCGCCCAGGAGATAATATTGACCGCGCTTTATCTGATGCGACGGCTATTTTTAATCGCAATCGAGATAGTCTTCCCGACCTAGTAAGCAACGGTAGCATCTTCAAGTTTGAGCCTTCCCAGCAGCCAATTTATGAGTTTGCTATTGAATCGGCTTCTTTGGATGACTTGGCTTTGAGAATTTTTGCAGAGGAAGAATTAGCCCGTGAATTGAATATTATTCCTGGGGTAGCATCGGTAGATGTGGCAGGAGGGGTTACAGAAGAGATTGGTATAAATGTCGATCTATCAAGATTGCAGGCTGTGGGGTTGGGGTTTAATGCCATTACGAATCGCCTAAGAGAAGGCAATCGCGATCTGGCGGGAGGTAGACTTAGAGGAGAAGCTGGAGATCCATTGGTTAGAACTGTCGGACAGTGGCGAAATATCGAGCAAATCCGCAATATAAGTCTTAATTTGCCCAATCAGGGATCGATCGACCTCGAAGATGTAGCCCAAATCGATGATGGCATAGCCGAACAAACTTTATTTGTAACTCTTAATGGCGAACCCGCCGTCAAACTTAGCGTACAAAAACAACCAGACGCTAACAGCATTGAAGTTATTAACAAAATAAAGACTAAGATTGCTAGTTTGCGAAAATCGAATCTCATTTCTGAAGATATAGAGCTAGTAACAACCAAAGATGAATCCAAGTTTATCAGTAGTTCGATCGCTAATGTAGTCAGTGCGGGTGCAATGGGAACTCTCTTAGCGGCGATCGCAGTTTTTTTATTTTTGGGTTCGTTACGTCAAACTTTCATTATCGTCATTGCCATTCCTCTAGCTACCTTGATGGCAATTATTTTAATGAAATTGTTTGGTCTTTCGATTAATATTTTTAGTCTGGGTGGATTGGCTTTAGGTGTGGGTATTGTGGTGGACAACTCCATTGTGATGCTGGAAAATATTGCTGAAAGACATAACCAAATTGATAGTAGAGGCGATTCTTGCAGGAGCGAATCTCCAAAGGACTCGTTTTATGGAGAGCGTTATCCTTTAGGGTACATGGCGCAATTCACCCCTACGGCGATTGATAATGCGATTTTGGCTAGTGCAGAGGTAGAATCTGCTTTAATTGCTTCGACTGCACCTAACTTAGTCTCCGTATTACCTTTTCAGATAATCGGTGGCTCGTTTTCCCTTTAGTTTCGATAATTGATTCTAACCGTTAGTTTTGCGATCGCAGCATCTTTGATTATCGCTTTGACTGTAGTCCCCATGTTAGCTTCTAGGCTGTTGAGTATTCCTCAAACTAGCAAGGTGGAAAAGTTGGCTTTTTTAGTCTGGTTTAACCGTCAATTCAGCAAAATCAATAATCTATACGGGCGCATTTTAGGGAAGGTAATTGGTTATCGCTTAATAATTATTGCTTTGGCATTGGCAATCTTAGGCGGAAGCAGCTATCAAATTTGGCAAAATTTACCCCAAGAAATATTACCCTCCCTCAATACAGGACAAGCGCAGCTTTTTGCTCGTTTTCCTTCAGGGACAGATTTGTCAGACAATCGTTTTGTAATGCAAGCCGCAGAAGAGGTTTTTTTACGTCAACCAGAAACCCAGTATGTCTTCACCTCTGCGGGAGGCTTTCTGTTTGGTAGCACCACTATTGATAATCTATTGCGTAGCTCTAGCACCATAACTTTAAATCCTGATGGTGATATTGATGCTTATGTTGAGCGAGTCAATCAAGAATTTGATCGCTTTAATTTAGTTGACACTCGCCTGCGTCTTTTTCCCAGTCGCATTAGAGGCTTAAATCTAAATAATGCTCCTGTGGGTTCGGATGTAGACTTGGTTTTGCAAAGCGAAAATTTAGCGTTACTAGAAAAAACAGGGGAAGAATTACTCAAAGTATTAGATGAAAAGGCTACGTTGGCTAGATATCGTGGAGACGCTGACAGCAAACAGCCAGAAATACAGATTCAACCCAACTATTCTCGTATTACAGATTCGGGCTATAGCGTGACTGAACTAGGTACAACGGTACAAACTGCGATTAATGGTGCGATCGCATCTCAACTTCAACGAGAACAACGTCTAATAGATATTAGAGTAAGGTTAGACCAAAGATATCGTCAATCTATTCCGCAGTTGCAACAGCTACCTTTATTAACCAGCAACAATAGTTCCATCAAACTAAGCGATGTAGCCAGTATCAACTTAGGGGAAGCACCAGGAGAAATTCAACGCATCAATCAGCGTAATGTATTTATTATTGCAGGAAACTTATCGGAGAAAGCAAGCTTTAATGAGGCAATGGAAGAGTTGGAATCAATTCTAGCCGATGCTAACTTGCCAGAAGGAATA
>CAKZYI010000041.1 GCA_937884735.1 uncultured Pleurocapsa sp. | reverse complement strand
GCTTCGGTTTCACCATCATCCGCAATGGGCAGGTTTACTAATGCAGTGTATTCTGTTATCCGCAGGTCAAACCCACCGTCGCGCACTGCTGCAATCTCACCACCTTCAACAGAGATACTTTCTAAATCGAACTCGCTTAAGTTGGGTGCATCTACAGGTACTATTAATCCAGCTTCAGGAATGACTCCATCTGTAACGTTAAAGGCATGGGCTGAGACTGTTTCTTCATTTTCAATTAGGTAATCGGGTCCAGTAAATAAACTGACTTTTAACATGGTTTAAGCTTCATGATTGTAGGTTATCTCATCGCGATATAAATCAAGGCAAGGTAATAAGTAAACAAGTAACGGGAATAGGTAACAGGTGATATATTCTTCTGTCTTGAACAGTAGGAAATCTTTGTGGGACTAATTTCTGTCTTTATTTGTATCGATCGATGAAACACATTCTAGACAGTAAGGAGTCTTGGACTTTATTTGTGATTTTGAACCGATTTTTTTTCTTTTTTCGATCTCAAACGGATTTTTTTCGATCTCAGACGGATTTTTGCGATCGCTATGCAACAAATAATAGATAATAAAAGATCGTTAATAGCGTTTTTTATCGACAAGATTTTCTATAAACTGTAGGACTAAAACCAAATTTACGCTTGAATGCCCTAGTAAAGGAATTAGGGTTGGCGTAACCTACTTTGTAGCTTATTTGAGCAATGCCGAGCTTGCGTTCTGCTAATAGTTGTTTAGCTAGTTCCAAACGATAATCTCGCAGCACTTCAAATACAGTAGTGTCAAATACCTCACGAAAGCCTTTTTTTAACATAAAGTCGTTTAAACCCGCTTGATGGGCTAATTGTTCTAAAGACGGGGGATTCTTTAAATCTCGCAATAAGATTTCTTTTGCATAGTGGATACGTTCTAGCTGTTCTGGTTTGAGGGAAAACTTTTTGGTTTCTCCCCGACCAATAGCTATTTCACGATCTAATACAAGTGCTATTAGCTCGATCGCTTTACTTTCTAAATATGCTCTCTTAACCATACCCTGATAGGGACAGTGTAAAATCTGTTGTAATACCACATTCATCATCGGTTCGGTATCTCCAGACCGCATGTAAATTTCTTGACTTGGAGGTCTAATTAGATGCTGGAGATTTTGAGGTAATTCTCTATCTGAAGAGGTGGTAAAAGAGCAAAATACTTCTGGATCGATAAAAATTTGAATCTCAGAATAAGGTTTTACACTAGAACAGTCGCAACAGAATTTGGGGATAAAACCACTACCCCTTAAACAATATTTGCCGACAACTTGGGAATATAGTTCTTCGCCGTGCAGGGAAGAAACCCCAGTTTGCAGCTTTCCTGAAAGAGTGAAAGCACACCAGACTCGATGTTCTGTCTCAGAGTAATTGACAATAACGCGATCGCTATGTTTTGCTTGATTAATCTCTATCCGAATACCTTCTCTCAATGAAATTTTACGCCACCATCCTTTAGCAATGCGAGTATCAAACGTTTTAACAACATCTAACTCATCCGTCGCATCCCACTGTAGCTGTTCTTCGTCAGCTTCCTGAAATTGCCCGTAAAACTCCTGACTTGTTAATTTGATTGTCATTACCAACAACGCGATCGTTTATCCTTGAGGGTTCTGTTTAAACAATTATTATTAATTATACGTTGTGCATTTTCTGCATTAATTCTTCTAGAAAAGCGATCGCCCTTAATCAAAAAGCGATCGCTTTATTCTAGGGCGATCGCAAAAAAAATCATTAGAAGTTTTAATTGCCTTTAAGCAAAAGCAAAATCATCTGCGCTCAAGCTATCGGCTGCTAAACCTTGAATAATTGCTAGATCGGAGTCATTAGTAGAAATTAAAGCATCTCCTTCTATGTCGATAATATTCAAATCGCTAAAACCAATACCCAAACCAGCAATACCGATGACATCTTCACCACTCATAAAGTCAGTGATGATATTGGCTGATTCTGGAAGGGAGGCAGCAGCGATCCAGAATTGGTCTGCACCTGCTCCACCTGTGATAGTGTTGTCACCGCCATTCGTTATAAAGATTGCGTCGTCTCCTGTACCTGCTAATACTCTGTCAGATGAACCTAGAATAACGGTGTCATCACCGCTACCTGCGTAGATGCGGTTACTTCCTTCACCTATAGAAGCGTCAATTAGATCGTTCAAGTCACCAGCAAAGATTAATTGACTGCTACCTGCTACTTCAATGGTGTCACTATCGATTGAGCCAAATACAGGTTCGATAGTGGGTTCTTCTGCTGGAGGATTAACATTGCCATCTTCTAAAGAGACGGTGAGGTCGTAGAAGCCGTTAAACACCCCAACCTCTGGGAAAGTCCAACCGCTACCGCTTCTTTCAACATTAGGGTCGTAGTTGCGGTTGCCCAGTTGACTCACGCCCACGTAGTAAGTGCCTGCGTCCTCGGCAGTAAACTCTAAGAAGGGATCGCGGGAGAAGTCTTCATCGGGGGCTGCACCATCGTTATTAGCAGCAAGCTCGTTCCCCTCTGCATCGAATAGGCGTAGTTCGGTGTCGAAGGTTTGTAGAATCTCTGATAACTCTGGAAATACTACAGGTCTGAAATTAATAACCCCATCAACGAGAGACTCTTCTGTATCAATGTCTAGGTTGACGGTTTGCCCCGCTTCTAGATCGAAGGAGAAGAAGTCCACATCTTCAGAGAAATCGAGGAAGCTTTCAGCAATTAGTCCGTTGATAGAAACCGAAGGATTATCAGAACTTAAGCCCAGAGTATTAGCTTCGGGCAGGGTGCTGTTGCTAATCTCATTCCCGAATAATTCACTCTCTTGGGGAACAGCTACTCGATCTAATGTGTCCGCAAGAGTGAAAGTCGCGACCGTTGCTGCTGCATTGATTTCGTATGTGTCACTGGATTCTAAAGTAAAGGTAGCAGTTTCGCTGTCTTCGTTGATGCCATCTTCGAGGACGGGTAAGCTAATGATTGCTTCTCGTTCGGTAATAGTAAGGTCGAACCCATCGTCGCGCACTTCGGTAATTGTACCGCCTTGTGCCTCAATGGCATCTAAGTCAAAATCGCTTAAGTTAAGCGCATTAACGGTAACAGTTAAGCCCTCTTCTGGTGGAGTTGCACTGAGGCTAAAGGTATGAACGCTAACCGTTCCTTCTCCCTCGATTAGAGTGTTGCTGTCTTCATCTGCTTCAGTAGACCCCGTTAAACTTACTTGAATCTGCGAATCGGGATTATCTAGAATTGAAAAATTGATTTCACTTGCTTCGGAATCGATAGTGTAGTTTGCTTGTGGTTGTAGGGTAATGGTAAGGGCGAGAATTCTTTCTTGATTAGTTTCTGGAGACTGGTCTAATCCATCTCTTAGTTCATCAAAGACGGAAAGGGTAATGGTAGCAGTCTGCTCGGTGATATTGAAGAAAAAGCCAGAGGAATCACTGTTAGGAACGGGAAAATTCCCCCCTTCAATATCGGCTTCCAAGACATTAAACTGACCCAGGACGCTACCAACAACAGTATTGTCTTCACTATCTAGAAACACAGTTACGCCTTCTTCTGGAGGAGCTTCAGATAGTGTAAAAGTTAAGGTCGTTTCCGTCTCTTCTGACTCAACCAGTGTTGATTCACTGACAGTTACTCCTACTTCGGGAATGGCATCTCCACCGTCTGTAGACGCGGGAACATCTTCAATTGAATCGTAGTAAGTTACAACTGTTTCTCCAGCATTAGGTGCAATTTCATAGCCTTCTCCTGGTTGCAAGAAGAAGGTAACATCTTCTTCTCCGTCGGTTTCGAGAGGTTCAAAACCGCTAGTACTTGGAAGATCATCAAATCTTCTGGAGGCTTCATAGTTGACTGTCATTGTCGGTTGCTCAATGAGGAGGCGAATTCCTGTTGGAATACCGTCCTCGTTGTAAAATGCGCCTAACGACTGTCCGCCAATTGTGCTGGGAAGTTCGTTTTGTTGAAGTAATCCAACGTAGTCAAACAGATTGGCGTTACTGTTCAGAACAAGCTCAATACCTCCTTCGGGAATCTCACCCTCGGCTGCAATTGTAAAATTCACGCTGGAAACACCGTCAAGTTCTGCACGCTCCACCACAGCCCTGGTAAAGTTGCCCTCAGCATCTACGGTAGTGGGATTAGCCGTCAAAGAAAGTGTGGGGAGATTGGTAACGTTGGGATTACTTACAGGCGGAGTGGGTGTTCCTGTTTTACGAGGGTTATCTTCTGTCAATAGGTTAATTTCAATCTCGTAATCGCCGAACAAGGTTCGACCGCCCTGCCCTGAACCTGGCACGAAGGGGTCGTAAAATGGTGCAGACGAATCGAGTTGGTCATCTATTTGGTTTCTATTACCAATGGCTACGTAGTATGTGCCATCTTCAGGAGCCGTGAATTCTAGATAGGTATCCGTTTCATTTTCATCCAAAGGGTCAATCCCGCCAAACAGCTTATCAGGTGCAGCAGGACTATAAAATCCAACGATGGGGTAACCTAGCACTGAATTTCCTTCAGCATCATAAATTATGGAATTAAGGGCAAGACCTGTATTGAGAATTTCGTTTAGGTTGCCCTCCACTTCAAAGGTTTCAACGGCAATTGTATCCCCCGCACTCAAGTCCACCTTGTAAACATCAACATCCTCGCTGTAGTCGATGTATTGGTAAGTGCCGTCTTCATTTAGGTATCTGTCGCCAATATCAAAGTAGATATCGGCAGTGCCAGAAAAAGTTGGATTCTCAGGGCTGATTTGGGTGTCGGTTGCTGTGGGAATCGTTTGATTCGGTTCACTGACAACTCCTTGGGGAATATCTGCCTCCGTATCCACCAGATTAAAAGTACCGCTACTGTAGTCTGAGATGATTTCATACCCGTCTCCCTCAGCTAGGCTAAAAGTCGCGGTTTCCCCTGTTTCCGTTTCTCCATCATCCGCAATAGGCAAATTAACCAGTGTGGAGTACTCTGTCATTCGTAGCTCAAACCCACCGTCGCGTACTGCTTCAATCGCACCGCCTTCAACGGAGAAACTTTCGAGATCGAACTCGCTAAAGTTAGGCGCATCGACCGAGACGACCAAGCCACTTTCAGGGATGACTCCATTAGTTACGTTAAAAGCGTGAGCCGATACTGTTCCCTCATCTTCGATTAGATAATCGGGTCCTGTAAACAGGCTTACCTGTAGGGCATCTGTACCGCTATTGGGGTCTGGAACTGTGGGTACGGCTGGTTCTTCAGATTCATCTGGGGTTTCTGCCGTATCCATAAGCTGAGATTCTTCGTCAGCAAACATTACCGTTGTTGATGCTGCATCGGGGTCAATTGTATAATCCCCTAAAGTTCCCACATCCGCTGCAT
>CAKZYI010000040.1 GCA_937884735.1 uncultured Pleurocapsa sp. | reverse complement strand
TAATGGGGCTGTTATTACTGGAGATAGCCCAAATCCAATAATGGTCAATCCTACTGCCAATCCTTTTTGGTCAGGAAACCAGCGGGCAGCAACAACCATAGGTATACCATAAATTATGCCAACTCCTGTTCCCACCAACACTCCGTAGGTAAAAATCAGAGTGTGAATGTTGGTGGCAAAGCTAGAAAGTACATAACCAGTGCCTAATATTAGCCCTCCTAGGATAGTTGCTCGGCGAGTTCCTAAGCGATCGAGGTATAGCCCCGTAATAGGCTTTAAAGCGGAATAAAATAGCAATACAAATGTGTAAGGTAATAAACTTTCTGTTGCCCCAACATCGAGTGATGTTTCGATTGGATCTCTAAATATACTCCAAGAATAAACTGTTCCCAAACAAAGTAATACTAGCGTTCCCAGTAAAATCAAAAACCATCGACCCTGTTCGGCAGGTAGTCCGAATAATTTTACATTTCGGCTCTCATTTTCTGAGTTGACGCTCGGTAAGTTCTTATTTAGCACAATTGAAATGAGGACTTGTCCGATTATAAAGTTCAATTTATTTTGGCGAAAAAGAGTAACTAAAACCGTTATATCTAAACTTAAAATTGAAGTCTAAACTATTACCTTCAGGCGATTGTTTTTTTGATGCAGTACTCAAGGATGCCAAGCTATATCGCTTTTTTCGTTTGGATTTTTCTTAACTATTGACTCTTCTTCGAGACTAATGAAATGAGTCGCTGTATATTTTAGAATCAACAAGTCAAAATACTCACCTCTAGATCTTAAAATACTCGTGTTCTAACTCATAAATACTCATCTCTCTATGATCAACTTAACATTTTGGCATTGCAGATTAGGGCTTGCGGTATCTGAGTACATCTTTAATTATTATCAATAAATATAAATGTATTCAATTGCTCTAAGTCTATTTTGCCGTTAATGATATAAACAAGATTATCAGCAACAATTTTCTCTATGTTCAATACTCAATATTTTGAATTAAGAAAAATTTTGATGTCAAAATGGTGTCAAAAAGACGCTATTTTCTGAATAAACTAATTTTCAGCGTTATTTATTAACATCAATATGAGGTCAATTTGATGCTATGAAAAGATTTAGCTTGAGGTTAACCGAAGCGGAATATATAAAGCTAAAAATTTACTGTGAAGAAATTCATGTATCAATGAACGATGTAATTAGAGAGTTGATTAGAGAATGGAAGCCAATATCTCATAATTCTAATATGGCTATGAAAAAAGATAGAAAATGCGGTTAAACATAGTTATATTTATTTTAAAAGCTGTAGTGTAAATAAAATCTATAGCTTTTTATATCAAAATAAAAAAATATAATCTGGCGTGTTTTTATACTGAGAAATTCATGTTATCTTGTTCGTAAAAATTAAGCTTATATTATACTTACATCCGTATTTATTTTAAAAATATAATTTTTCAAAAAGCAATTATAAACAAAAAATAAAGAATATTTTATTTAGATAAAATCTATCAGATTTAACAGTTTGATAAAAAAAATTATGCCAACATTAATTATTAATAAGCTGAGAGTAACTTTACTGGTGATGCCAAATCAAAAGTTGAACCATACTCGAAAATATGAAACTTTTAACATCTTTAATCTTTTTGATGTCATTGTATTTTGACATCAATCGAACTTTTGAATTAATTTTCAGCAGTCATCTAATTCCGAAATAGCTATTTGCCTCACACACTTTTCACTAATTTAAAATAGTCCTTGAAGAAACTTACTATGGCTTATACAATTCCTAAAAGCTGCGTTCACTGTGGTATTTGCTTACCTGAATGTCCAACAAATGCAATTCAAATAGACAATAATAATGAGCATTGGGTAGAACCTGGTCTATGTGATGATTGTACAAATGAAAAATCTAAACCATCATGTGTTTCTAGTTGTCCTGATAGCTTGCCTATTCCTTTACCTACTAAGAAGGGGAGATATAAAGCCGAACCAATAGTGTTGAATACCCATCATCTTTTTGTCAACGGTCATAACAATCCGATCGCATCTTCAATGGTTATTTGGGAAGCCTGTAACTTATTGGCAAAGGGATCGGTTTTCCCCTGGCAAATCGATTGTGATGGTAAGCTCTATCATCAAAGACAGGTCAAACAGGGTAAAGGGAAGATAGAATTTCGTTTAACAGAACATGTCGATGACAATATCAATCAAACTTTGAGCGAATCGAATGCTTTTTCTACTATTGAAAAAATGGATATTCGTGCAGCCTGTATTCATTTGATCTTTGCTGCCCTTGCTACTAGTTTAGAAAAACCTTGGGAACAAGAATTTGCCATCGACAATAAACAGCTTGAAACTTATTTGGGTTTAAATAAACGCAAGGATTTGAGCAAAGCAGCCAAACTAACTTTGATTAAAAACTTAGTACAGCAACCATGCAAACTTATCACCTATATTGATTGGTTTCGTCAAGGAAAAATTCAAGCGTTTTCCGTACCACAAGACCGTTTGTGGCATTTGGTGGCGATCGATAATCATTTTCAAGAAGATGCACAAGGCTATAAGCATCTTGTTGGCATGACTTTTAGAGTAAGAGCGGGAATGTGGGCGAAGTATTTTCTAAATAAGCAGGGCTATAAAAAATACGTAGCTTTTTATCAATATGGCACTTTGCCTAAATTTTTGCTGACCACAGTAATGACCATCTGGCATCAACACGAAGGTACAGTGAGAATGATGCTGTGGTTACTATTTAAAACAAAAATGGGTAAACAACAGCGTATTACCATTCCCAAATTGATGTATGTGGCATATGGAGAAGCCAAAGTTAAAGAAGCTACTTTTAATCGGGAAAAACGAAAGAGACTGCTACGCAGATTTGAGAGCGATTTAGAAGTTCTACATCATTATCAAATCAAACCTGTATTCGATCCTGTGACCTATCCGACTAAAATACAGCCTATGTGGGCAAAATTAGCGGTTGTTCCCGATGATGCAGACGAAGCAATGGAGTTTTGGATCAATGATGGTTGCAATGAAACTAGCATTACCGATCCCGCCCCACCTGGAAAATGGAACTTATTGATGAAGGCTCGTCTACTATATTTTGAATTACCTCCAGAATGGGATAAACAATTGTCTCGTTGGGAAAATAAAAAACAACGAAAAACTCATCGCAAAAGCAAAACTCAAACTGTCGTGTCCCATCTTGATGCCGAACAAATTGTAAATGCCAGAAAGATTTTGGGTATTAGTCAAAGAAAACTGGCGCAACAACTGGGCAAAAGCCAAAGTTGGATTAGAGATATTGAAAATAGCCGATTTTCTGCCAAACCAGGCGATCGCCTTAAACTTAAGAAAATTTTGGAAATAAATGAGTAATTCAATTGTTAGTCATTAGTCTGTATATATTTGGAACAGAAACCAAAAGACTAATGACCAAGAACAAACCGATTCTAATGGACTTTGGGGCAAGCATCTAGCTTTTCTAAACCTTTGGGTGATGCTAAACCAATCCAGTCATTAACTACAGCACGGTTAAATCCTAATTGATAAATATTACCTACTTGAATGATAGGACGGCGAATTAATGTCGGATCTTGGATCATCAATTCTAAGGCGGTGATTTCATCTATATTTTCTACTGCTATTTCCCCTGTTTTAATCTGAGGCGCACTTTGATTAAACCATTCTCGTATTGGGCGGTCGCCAAAGAAAGGGCGTAATGTAGATGCTGTCCAAGGAGTAGTGAGTATATTATGGGCTTCTACTTCGTGTCCTGATGCCCATAGTAGAGCTTTTTGTCTGGCATTATTAACGCAACCTGGTCTTTCGTAAAATATAACTTGTGCCATGATAATCTCCAAAAATTGTTAATATTAATGGTTAGTTGGTCTTTGGTCATTAGCCATTGGTCATCGGTTATTAGTTGCCAAAGACGAAGGACAGAGGACTACTACAAATAATGAGCTTTTAGTAAATTAGCAATGTCATTAGGATGGACGTAAGCATGCTTTACTTTTCCTGGCATTAAAATCAAGCTGGGTGCTTTTTTGCACTGTTTCTGACAGCTAGTAAGTTCAATATCGACTTGCTGCCGAAGTCCTAGTTGATCAATAGTTTCGGTTAATGCACGATATAGCTGTTTCCCACCTTGTTTTGCACAACTGGATTTGCGACATATCAACACTTTCCCTTTCTTAGTTTTGTTTTTTTTAGAAGTTGAAGCAGAAACCGATGATGATGTTGACGCAAATGAAGTCTTGTGAATAGTATTAGTACTGATTTTTTCTATGCGATCGCTTCTCAGCTTGAGCTTACTAATACGCCCCGATCTTGATTCTTCTAAAAATATTGATAGGCGATCCCCCCGCACCAAACTTTTACCGATACTTTTTCGTAATTCTTTTGCCAGTTTAATCGGGATTATACGTTCCCCCACCTTGACTTGAATATATTTAAGCTCATCGTTTGGTTTGGGAATGAAACCAACAAATTCACCTTCTATTTTATAGTTAGATTTTTGGGCTTCTCGGATTTTCATAATCTTATATTTAGTTTTTTTTTTTTTGTTATCAGTCTTTAATTAAAGCTTTTAATTTTTTGATTTT
>CAKZYI010000039.1 GCA_937884735.1 uncultured Pleurocapsa sp. | reverse complement strand
CTCTCTTTAGCGTAGTCCTGAACTTGTTTGAGAACTTTAAACATGGTGTTTATTGAGGTTTTTTGTGAATGTTGTTTTTGTAAGTTTGATCAACCACCAAAAGCTATTGGGAAAGAAAGTTTCAATGCAGCAGTGATTAGAAGGTTCGCCAAAGAAACGGGTAATAAGAATTTCCAGCCAAGATCTAACAATTGGTCGATGCGCACGCGGGGTACAGTCCAACGCAGTAAAACGGCAATAAATACCAAGAAATAAGCTTTAATCAAAGTCATGATAATACCCAGAGAAGCAGTCAGTACTTGCAGCCAGGGGGTAGTTTCTGCTACGCCAATCCAATCTGCCAAACGATCTAAAGGTATAAAGAATTCCCATCCACCAAGATATAAAACAGCAAATACTAAAGCCGATAGCACCAAATTGACATAAGAGCCAAGATAGAAAAGGGCGAATTTCATCCCTGCATATTCTGTTTGATAGCCTGCAACCAATTCTTCTTCTGCTTCGGGTAAATCAAAAGGTAAACGTTCGCATTCAGCCAAAGCAGCAATCCAGAAGATCAAAAAGCCCACAGGCTGTCGCCAAATGTTCCATCCAAGAATTCCATAGCCTGACTGTTGTTCGACTATATCTACAGTACTTAAACTATTAGACATCATAACGATCGCAAGTACAGATAATGCCAGGGGAATCTCATAACTAATTGATTGTGCAGCAGCCCTCAAGCCTCCCAGTAGGGAATACTTATTATTAGAGGCATAACCTGCCATCAACAAGCCAATAGGGGCAATGCTAGAAAGGGAAATCCAGATAAAAATACCAACGTTGAGGTCTGTTACTACCAGGTTTTGTCCAAAGGGAACGATGAGATAAGACAAAAATACTGGAACTACTACCAATACAGGACCCATAGTAAATAGCCAAGGGTCTGCTTTGGCAGGGATAACATCTTCTTTAAAAACTAATTTAATACCATCAGCGACTGGCTGTAAAACTCCCAAAGGTCCCGCATATTCGGGGCCTACTCTTTGCTGCGCGGCAGCGGATATTTTTCGCTCAAGCCAAACAACCACAAGAACTCCCACAGTTGCGCCAATAATCATCAGCAACATCGGCAACGGTAGCCAAACTGCCTTGGCTAAACCAATGGGAAGTCCAAAATCTTGTAGAGTTTGGATAAAACTTCCTTGTAAATCGATTCCTGAGTTCATTATTTTATATGTTAAGGAGTAACTCGCTAATTAGTTCTTACAATAACATTCTAGTAGGTTGGAATAGTATAGAGATCGATATAAAACCCTTCAGGAATTTTAATAGGATAATTAGAACTTGCTATTGATTAAATTTCGTCCTCTTCAGCAATTACAGGAAAGTCACCAGATTTTTCCGAAGGAATGGCAGCAATAATTGCATCGATTACTTTAGAGATGGGAATAATTTCTAAACCCATGTCCGAGGGAAAACTTTGACCTTTAGGAACGATCGCTTTTTTGAATCCTAGTTTGGCAGCTTCTTTTAAACGTAATTCCATCTGAGACACTAAACGCACCTGTCCGCCCAAGCCTACTTCACCAATCAATACGGTACGAGGATCGACTACGCGGTCGCGAAAACTAGCAACAATAGCGATCGCAACTCCCAAATCTGCAGCGGGTTCGCCTACCCCCAAACCACCCACAGAAGCGACATAGGCATCTAGTTTGGATAAAGGTACGCCGACTCTTTTTTCTAATACAGCTAGTATTTGCTGTAGGCGGTTATAATCTATTCCTGTAGTCGAACGACGGGGAGATGTATAGCTAGTAGGACTTACCAACGCCTGAATTTCTACCACAATGGGGCGCGTTCCTTCACAAGCTACCACAATAGATGTGCCTGGGGAAGCTTCATCTCGATTGCCTAAAAACAGTTCTGAAGGGTTGTCTACTTCTACTAAACCCCTCTGAGCCATTTCAAAAATTCCAATTTCGTGGGTTGCACCAAAACGATTTTTGACCGAACGCAATAGACGATGGGAAGCATAGCGATCGCCTTCAAAATATAGTACCGTGTCTACAAGGTGTTCTAAGACCCTAGGTCCGGCGATCGCTCCCTCTATGGTAACGTGACCGACGATAAGTAGGGTAATATTTTCTCTTTTACCTACCTGCATCAATGCCGAAGTACATTCTCTTACCTGGGCGACTGAGCCAGGAGAAGAAGTCAAAGCAGCAAAGTGTAGGGTTTGAATACTATCAATTACTGCCACTTGGGGCTTTAGTGATTCGAGTTCTCTTAAAATCTCTTCTAAGTCTGTTTCTGGCATTACGTAGAGATTATTTTCTCTTGCAGTTTCAACCTTGCCATTATTCTTTTTCTTATTTTTATTGCCGTTGCTATTCTCTTTTCCTTCTTCCTCTCCCACATCCAAACGAGAAGCACGCAATTTGACCTGCTGTCCAGATTCCTCCGCCGAGACATAAAGAATTCTAGGCAAATTATAAGATAGTTTGTTTGCCACCTGTAGTAGTAAGGTAGATTTACCGATACCAGGATCGCCCCCAATCAAGACCAAAGAGCCTGGGACAACTCCACCACCCAAAACGCGGTCGAACTCGTTATAGCCTGAAGGAAATCGCTCTTGAACATCATTATTAATTTCAGAAAACTTTAGCGATGCTCTTGGCTTGGCTATTCCAGGGTTTCTTTCATTAGAACGAGTGCTAGACTGCCATCCTCCTCCTTTTGTATATCCTCCGCCACCAGGGGAAACTTCTACAGGGTCTTCAGAAATCGTGCCAAATTCATTACAATCTTAGCACAGTCCAAACAATTGGCTATATTCAGCACCACATTCATTACATACATATATCTGTTTTGCTTTAGCCATTTCCTTAAGAAAAATTAGAGATTTAAAGAAATAAAATAATAAGTTAGTAAACTTTATGAGTAATACATACTAGATCTTAAGAAATTTCAAGACATCCAAAGATAAATTAAATCTGGAAATAATTGAAAACTATGAGAATTGTTAAGATAATCGCCGTAAAATAGACACTTACTTCCATTAGACAACAACAACGGGATAATCTAGATTACAGGGCAATAAAAATTTAACTTAAATATCGTTAATCTTACTTAAAAAAGGAGTGTATAGTAACTTGGAGACTAATAAGGAAAAAATTTTAGTGGTAGATGATGAGGCTAGTATCCGTCGCATTCTTGAAACTCGTCTTTCGATGATTGGTTATGACGTAGTTACTGCTGCCGATGGAGAAGAGGCTTTGGAAACTTTTCGTACTGCTGAACACAGTCTAGTTGTTTTAGACGTTATGATGCCCAAGCTAGACGGTTATGGTGTATGTCAAGAATTACGCAAAGAATCTGATATCCCCATTATTATGCTAACTGCTTTAGGTGATGTTGCCGCTCGCATTACAGGTTTAGAACTCGGCGCAGACGACTATGTGGTCAAACCCTTCTCTCCCAAAGAGTTAGAAGCTAGAATTCGTTCTGTATTGCGCCGAGTTGAGAAAAACGGTGCGCCTGGAATCCCCAGCTCAGGGGTAATTCATGTTGCCTCAATTAAGATTGATACCAATAAACGTCAGGTTTACAAAGGTGATGAGCGCATTCGTTTGACAGGAATGGAATTTAGTCTACTCGAGCTACTAGTAAGTCGCTCTGGTGAACCTTTCTCTCGCTCAGAAATTCTACAAGAAGTCTGGGGTTACACTCCCGAACGTCATGTTGATACTCGCGTGGTAGATGTTCATATTTCTCGCCTCCGTGCAAAATTAGAAGACGATCCTAGCTCTCCTGAATTGATTCTAACTGCTTGAGGTACAGTCTATTTGTTTCAGCGTATTTTTGAAGCAGGAGAGGAATAAAGGATAAGGGATAAGGGATGAGAAAGCCAAGAGCTTATGGTCTAGAGCCTAGAGCTTAAATAAAAATGCGTAAACCAGACACTAACTATATATTGAGGTTGCTACCTTTTATTGCTGGAGGATTAAGTGGAACTTTATTATTTATAAATCGCGTACTAACAACACAAATTACCGACTCTCAGGCTCGTTCGGATGCTTTAGGGGTAATTGAAGGTGCAGTCTTAATATTAGTCGGTTTACTATGGCAGCAAATTCAGGCAAAAACTCCCTACACGGTTACTTTAATAGGTGAAAGTGGTTTGGATTTATCCTCCGAACTCACTGAC
>CAKZYI010000038.1 GCA_937884735.1 uncultured Pleurocapsa sp. | reverse complement strand
GGACGCGATCGCTATTTAAATCTTGAAGAGCCTGTAACCGCGCATAACTATTTCTCAAACCGTGAGCAGAATCGATAGTCTTCCAAGCTTCATAGTGGGCTTGTTTGTCTCTTTCTGGTGCTTCCAAAAAAAATAGCCACACTGCCACCAAAATACTAAAGCCTTCGACAATACTTAGCAGGACTGATTCGCGGATCTGACAAAATAGCCAAGATTCTGTTGGTTTACAGCTTTTATCTGCACCAAATACAGTTTCGATCGCAATAATCAAAACTATCATCAAAGTAGTCCCCCCAACAGCAAGCAAGATACGATAAAAAGAACGCTGTAGTTTTTTGCTGCCAATTTTCATGACTTAATTCTCCTGTTGAGGGGAAGCTCAAAGATTACCCAATCTTTATTTTATACTTCTATTAGCTCCCTTTCTGGCTGCTCAATTTCTGTAGGTGCGCCATCTTTTACCAGCGATCGAGAATTGCCACCAGTTTGAATCATGTCATTAACCATAGCAAACATAGCGTCTATTTTACGTTGTCGCCATTGACCAACAAGAACATCTACTTCCCCCTGAGATAATCTTCTTTGCATCGCTTCATAAAGATAAGCTGCATGTCTCGTCTCGTCTTTTGCTACGCTTAGGATACTTTGCTGTAGATTACGGCTTTTAGGTTCGTGTTCGGGTAAAGCTGTTGCCATACGAGCAAAATCCTTACTAGCGTCAAACTCTAAAATATAGGTGCTTGCCATAAATACCAGCCAGTCTATTTTTTCTGCTTTTAGGGAAGCTGGATCGTGTCCGCGGTAAAAATTGGCTAAGAAAGGACAGGTGTTAAATTGCTTATCTTCAGACTGTTTTTGCGTTCTTTCTTCCATGGACATTACCTGCTTACCCAACTGTTTGAGTCCATGAGCAAATATTTGACCATGACGTTTTTCGTCCGCAGCATGAATAGTCAATTTTTCTGCTAGCCAAGTATCGCCTTCTGCTGCTGCTCTGTCGGCTAGTTTGGTTAAAAATGGTACTGCTCCAGACTCAGCTAATTGAAATCCTGCTAAAGTATTGGGACGAGTTTTAGGATCTCGTAATCTACTTGCCAAAATATAAGCTGTTGCGCCCGAACCAATAGTGTTGAGAATACTAGTTAATAAGCTCATGAAGATCTAAGTAATATGTGTAGCTGACTTAGCTATATTCTAATGAGTTTTTTCTAATTACTGTTCCCAAAAGTGGAGCTACTAAAAGGAATTATTTAGATAATAATAAAAATGTTGCATCATAGTTAAAATTATCAAGTTTCGATCATGATGCCCAAAAAGAGAAGAAAGCGAGTCAAAAAGGAAACAAAATTATGGGGACTGATATCTTACAAACCTCGATGGGGATTGAGTATTGTGGGTTGGTTGGGTATTTTGTTGACATTGGCTTGTTTCTTTTGGCTATTGCTGTTTAAGTTAGAACCTTTTCTGGCACATTCTGCACCAGTAGAGGCAGAGATTTTGGTTGTGGAAGGATGGATAGCAGATGAGGGAATTATCGGTGCAATAAATGAATTTGAGAGTAAATCTTACGAGCTTGTAATCACGGCAGGAAGTCCTTTTGGTCGAGGAGAGTATTTATCTGAATATCAAGACTTTGCCAATCTTTCCAAAGCTACCATGACAACCTTGGGATTCGACCCTGACAAAATACAGCCTGTTAAGACTCCTAAAGTTATACGAGATCGTACTTTAGCTTCAGCTGGTGCAGTTAAAAAGTGGTTAAACAAAACAGAATTAGATCCTAGAGCCATTAATGTTTATACTGTCGATGTTCACAGTCGTCGTACATGGCTGCTCTACAAAAAAGTCTTTGAGCCAGAAATAACTGTTGGCATTATTTCCCATCCTCCTCTAGACTACGATCCCAATGCTTGGTGGGCTTCTAGTGAAGGATTTCGGAAGGTTTTTTCAGAGGGAATTGCTTATATTTATGCTAAATTTCTCTAAAATTCTGAGTTAATTAATCGATCGCTTTTACAATTAGATCGACCTAATCTTAGATATAAAATTAATTTTTAAGCAATCTACTATGACTCAAGCTCTTGTCAAATTTTCTTCTGAAGACTGTGGTGTCTGCCACAAAATGTCTTTTTACGACGCTAAGGTGGCTAAGGAACTGAATTTAGAATTTATTGATGTCAAAATGCAGGATACGGCAACTTATCGTAAATATCGCCAGATTTTGATGGCTCAATATCCTGACAAAAAAGATATGGGATGGCCTACATACATTCTTTGTGACTCCCCCGAAGGAGATTTTAAAATTATGGGAGAAGTCAAAGGGGGTCATCCAAAAGGAGAATTTCGCAATCGATTACAGGCAATCCTACAGCCTTAGAATTTAACTTACTCTTTATTTCTTTTTTTCCATACATGGGGCTTAAGCCTTTGTTTCTTCCTCATCCCTCATTCCTCATCCCTCATAACGTATGTCAATTATTGAAATTGTCGATAGCCTTCCTACAGATAACATTACGGTTAAAGTCCTTAAAACTATTAGTACTTTAGTTCCTGGTAAATGGGAAAATTTAGTTGGCTTTGATAACACCATCACTGCCGTAACAGGAGCTGCTAGTCTTCAAGACATCGCTAAAATTCGCGATCGCGCTATAGCCTTATATGATGATAAAAAACAAGGCTATCAAACCGCCGTCTGGCTATATCGCACCGTAGACAATACAGACAAAGCAATTGCTGCTGCGGCGATCGCTGATAAAATAGGAGATAAATTCCGTTTTATTCCCTTTTTGGATAAAATTACGCCCAAAGCTGATTCGATACAAAGTGTTGACCTGAGAATCAAATTAGTAGCTGAGCTAATTATTTTTAGTAAGCTCAATGGCTTATCTCTCAACCCAGTACAGTTTGCTTCTAGTCTCAAAGAAAATTATCAAAATGAAGCTTTGCTCAGAATGGTAGCGTTAGTCTGTATTGATGGTATTTTGCCTTTGGGAGTGAACTTTGTTGATAAAGTCAAAACAGATTTAGAGCAAAGAGATAATCTCCAAGCTAACCCTGCCTATGAAGCTGTAGGAGAATTAATTCCTGTAAATAATAAAGGAGAATTTATCGATCAAAGTTTCAATGCTGCGGGAGACTGGATGGATAATCTTAGTCAAAAATTGGGTGTAACTCCTGAAACCTTGTCTAAAAAACTAGGTGGATTTATTGAATTAGCCGATGGTAAATTAGATTATCTCGCCGCATTTCTAGATGGATCAACTAATTTCTTTGAACATACTGGAATTCAGACTGTTGCTCGTAGGCTAATCACTAGAGCAGCGACAGAAGTAAGCAATAGTTAACAATATTTATACTGCTTGAGCAGCCAAAAATTATTTGTTAATAATATAGCGATTCTCATATACACGAGATACAGTCTGATGCTCTAGTTTTGGCTAATGACCAATGACCAATGACCAATGACTAATGACTAATGACTAATGACTAATGACTAATGACTAATGACTAATGACTAATTAAGATGTACTTCACAAATTTAAGAATTGCTAAATCAGCTATTTGTCTTTTTAAAAGATCGGTAATATGGCTGATTTTTTTGAGCTTTAAGTTTTTTTATGCATTATTAGTCTAGGATCGAACGTATGAAAAAAGAAATGAATTTAAAGCTGCTTTATGTTTGTTTTTTCTCAGAGCAACTTTTTGAAAACGTCACTATGATTAATGATTAGTATGGAACTAATACATCTCTAACATAGGATTTAGCTAATCGTACAAGTATGAGAGTTGAACAAGTAATTTATACGCTGCAAAATAGTCCTCAATCTTGGAAAGTTGTTTTTCAAAATAAGGAGTCTATTGTATTTGCTTGGGGAGACTATCGTTTTACCAGACTGAGCGATCGCTTTAACTGTGTCATGATGCTTAGTAGTAAACTTAATCAAGTCAATATTAATTGGCAAGCAGACGATCCGATTATTTCTCAACTTTATTTAGGTTTAGTCAATCAGCATTTAAAAGGTTTTGCTAGAACTGATTAGATGAAAGAGAAGCAATTTTGGCAAGCAAAAAATCGATCGCTATCTAAAATCTCACGCCAAGATTAAACTGACTACAAATGACAGCCTATAGTTAAAGTAATAGTATGAAAACTCTAAAGTTATTATCGGGAAAAGAAGTCTCCATACTTGGTCAGGGTACTTGGCGCATGGGAGAAAAAGCTAATCAAAAACAAGCTGAGATAGATGCGTTGCGTTTAGGTATAGATTTGGGAATGACTTTAATAGACACTGCTGAGATGTATGGAGAGGGTGGTGCAGAAAAAGTAGTAAGCGAGGCTATTGTTGGTCGCAGGGAAGATATATATTTAGTGAGTAAATTCTATCCTCACAATGCTAGCTATAAAGGATTAATTGCTGCATGCGATCGCTCTTTATCTAGGCTGAAAACTGACTACATAGACTTATATTTACTCCACTGGCGCGGATCTACACCGTTGATGGAAACTTTGTTGGGACTACAACATCTCAAACAGGCGGGAAAGATTCTAGATTACGGAGTGAGTAATTTTGATACTGATGATATGCAAGAAGCAGAATCTTTACCAGGGGGAAAAGCGATCGCAACAAATCAGGTGCTTTACAATTTGATGCGTCGTGGCATTGAGTGGGATTTATTGCCTTGGTGTAAGGAACGTAATATTCCGATTATGGCCTATTCTCCTATTGAACAAAGAGCATTTGTAAATAATTCTAAGCTAGATAAAATTGCGATTAAACACAATGCTTCATCTACACAAATTGCTCTTAGCTGGCTGTTGCATCAGGATAATGTAATTTCTATCCCCAAAGCCACCAACTTAGACCATGTAAAGGAAAACGGCGCAGCATTAAACATCAAATTAACCGAGTCTGATCTAAAAGAATTAGATTTAGCATTTAAACCCCCAACTCGTAAGATGTCTCTGGCAATGCGATAATTAATTTTTCTAATCAAATAACTGATGTTACGCATCAATAACATCAACTAGCCATCAAGTCTAGATGAACTCCCAAAACTTCTATCCAAACCCTTGCACCACAGGGAAACGGTGCGACCCCGCGTCGACGCAAAGCGTCTCAAGTCTGCTTTGCAGACGTTTGGGCGAAGCCCTGTTCGACATAAGGCGGCAGAGCCTATCGGCTCAGAGCGTCGCTAGGCGCGACTTCGAGCTTTGC
>CAKZYI010000037.1 GCA_937884735.1 uncultured Pleurocapsa sp. | reverse complement strand
ACAGGGGAAGCGGATAGCTCTAATAGTAAATCTATATCATGAATCATTAGATCTAGAACTACAGAAACATCATTAGCTCGATTGGAATAGGGACTCAATCGTCTTGCTTCTAGAGCTAAAATTTCCTCGGTTTGAATTACTTTGCTAAGTTCTCTAAAAGCGGGATTGAATCTTTCAATATGACCAACCTGTA
This sequence comes from uncultured Pleurocapsa sp., assembly GCA_937884735.1. Taxonomy (GTDB): domain Bacteria; phylum Cyanobacteriota; class Cyanobacteriia; order Cyanobacteriales; family Xenococcaceae; genus Waterburya. Next base: position 3,131 of record CAKZYI010000037.1, on the reverse strand, counting down.
GAATACAGCCTGTTTCTGCTGCCAAGTTTACCAAAGACTCTGCTTCGGCAATTGAAGCTGCAATCGGTTTTTCAATTAATATATGAACTCCTGACTGAAGACATTTACTTCCCACTTCATGGTGAAGTTTTGTTGGTACGGCGATACATACCGCATCAACATGGGGTAGCAATTCTTCGTATTTTTCATAAAAATGAGTGCGATATTGACTGGCAATTTCTATACCTCTAGCAAAATTAGAATCACATACCCCTGCTAGTTCAATATCTTTGAGCAAACTCAAAACGCGGACATGATGTCTTCCCATGTTGCCCACTCCAATCACGCCCATCTTTAGAGGCTGAGATTTGTTTTTTTGAGACTTGTTCGGCGATTGTCTAGATATATTAGATTGCACTTGAGATTAACTCCTCCACCATAAAATTTTGATTTATTAAACTAAGGATATTTAGTCTTATCTAAATCACCCAGATAGTATCACAGAGATATTATTTATACATTAAATTCAAATCCTACACGTGAATTTCTGAGATTGTTGTAGTCCTGTGTATATTAATACATCTTCATATGTTCTCGCAGTAGTTATTGAGAACATATGCAGGAAAACACATGGTGTTTGTATAGCAAAAACTTGTCGAATCTTGTTTTTTTTGGGTTGATTATTTCAAAGTAGCATATGATGACAGTTACCAAATTTCAATGCTAACATTGCTTTGAAAACTGATAAATTCAACAGAATTGAAGATTTCAATTTATTTATTTGTGAAATGGCACATAAAATGAGCAAATTAAGACTGAATAAGTGTAGTTTGGTTTTGTTAGGTTTGAGTTGGAGCATTATGGCGATCGCAGCAAAGCCAGCTATGTCTCAAGAAAAGGTAAATAATACTTCTCCCAAGTCAAATTTAAAGATTGCTTCAATATCAGCATCAGATCGAATCTCTACCAAAGCGATCGATTTATTATCTCCTCAAGAATTGCCAGCATATTTTACTAATATTGAATCTAGAACCTATAAACTAGGACAGCTAGACTTGGAGCAATTTTGTCGAGATTTTCCCTACAATTCTCAATGTAGCGGGACTACCCCAGGAACACAAACAGAACCAAGCTCTATTTCTGTTCCAGTACCACCTCCCGCACCTCCAGAAGAGAACAGCCCCAGCCGTCGTGATGGACAAAAATCTGGTTGGGCGATCGTTCCAGAGATTAGTACTTTGGGTGTAGGTGGTCATCTGGTGAAAAAAATTGTACCCCGAATCAATGCTAGAGTCGGAGTCAATGGCTTTAGCCTGGGCTTAGACGGGATTGATACTGACATTGATTATGAAGCAGATCTAAATCTATTTAATGTATCTACCATCATCGACATACATCCTTTAAAAAGCTCTGGCTTTAGATTGAGCGGTGGCTTGATTATTGGCAATAACAATTTTGATGGTTCAGCCGATGTATCCGAATTGGTTATCGAAGGATTAGAAGACGAAGACGACTTAAATGAAGAGATTATTGATACCTTAGAAGGAATAGAGGGATTGGCAGATGTTAATGCTGATGTTGAAATTGCCAGTGGTGTTTCTCCTTATTTAGGTATTGGCGGAGGGAATGCGGTAGGAGAAGGTAAAGGCTTTGGATTTTGGTGGAATGTGGGAGTTGTGTTTAGCGGCTCGCCTGAAATTGACTTGGATACAAATCTTGCATCTGAACAAATTAGAGCAGAGTTTGAGGGTACTGAATTTGAAGATGAAGTAGATCGGATTGTCAATGAAACTGAGGACAGTTTAGAAGAAGTAGTTGATGGTGAAGAAGATGATATTCAAGATGAGTTAAACTTTATTGATATTTATCCTGTTATCTCTTTAGGCATCTCTTACCAGTTCTAACTTTAAGTTACAAATAAAAATAATCAACAGCCTTTAAAATATTTGAGCCAGTCTCGAATTTCTATTCCTTAACTAAGCGAAAACCAAACAGAATATGCTTTGAATTGACAGGGCGGGTATGATAATAAGCACTACGGCAAAAACCTGGTAAATCGTCCCAAGAACAGCCTTTCATGACAACGCGAGTACCTTGCCATTTGAGTGTGGAAGTATATTCAAAAACGTTGCCCGCCATGTCTTCTACACCATACTCGCTTCGGCTCAAAGGAAAACTAGCGATCGCACTTGTATAATTTAAGCCACTAACCGCAGCATTTGTACTATCATCGCGCCAACTGTTGCCCCAAGGAAAATACTTTCCGTCTTCTCCCCTAGAGGCTTTTTCCCATTCGACAGCAGTTGGTAAACGATAGCTAAATCCCGTCTGTATTCCCTTCCATTCGGCATAAGCCAGGGCATCTTTATAAGATATGAGAACAACTGGATGTTCTTCTGTATTGATTGGATATGTACCGTTATGCCATAAAAATTTTTGCACCTTGGCATAAGGATGTACCAAGAAGCCTTGTTTTTGATATTCTGTTTTGCTAATTCTGGGGAGGTTATGTTTAGTGGCTCGAACAAACTCCTGATATTCTTGATTAGTTACTAAATTACGACCAATACAAAAACTGTGATTCAAAGACGTTGTTTGACGTGAAATTTCGCGATCAAACCAGCGATTTTTGCGTAGGTTTTTTTCTGCCCGAACAATGTCAGCTTTTGTCGCTGCAATTGACTGAGCTGAAATTTGATAAGCGAAATCCCGTTCAATGCGATCGCTTCCTACAATAAATTCTCCACCAGGAATAAACACGAAGGATAGATCGGTTTCGCATTTTTCACGAGTAATCGATTTTGCTGAATTAGCTGGTAAAAAAAATTTACAGCCAGATATGGCTAAGGAAATAGCTACCGCTAAATTGGCGATCGCAATTAGGGATATAATTCTTTTTTTCATTTTAGTTACAAAAAAAAAGGCAATCATTTATCATTATGATTGCCTTAGATTTACCGAGGAAATTAAATATTATTTCAGTTGCTTTAAAGATACTTGTTCTAAATTTTCTAAGGATTTTATTTCCCTGCACAAGGATTAGCTGAGGCACAGGGATTGGCTGAGGCGCAAGGATTAGCTGAGGCACAAGGATTTGCTGAGGCACTAGGATTGGCTGAAGCGCAAGGATTGGCTGAGGCACAGGGATTAGC
>CAKZYI010000036.1 GCA_937884735.1 uncultured Pleurocapsa sp. | reverse complement strand
AGAAGGCAAAAACTGGAGATACCTTAAGCAATATAGAAAAAGTTAAATCTCAGCCTAAAGTAAATAATATACCACCCGTATACGCTCTGGCGATCGCTCCTGACAACCGCAAAGATGAAGTAAAACTTAGCGATGCTTTGACCAAATTATTAGACGAAGATCCTTCTTTATATTGGGAACAACATGGCGACACCCACGAAGTAATTTTATGGGGACAGGGACAGGTACATCTCCAGGTAGCTTTAGATCGCTTACGTCGTAAGTATCACCTACCAATGAGTACCCATCTACCCAAAGTAGCTTACAAAGAAACCATTCGTCGTTCTATAAATTCTCATGGACGCTACAAACATCAAAGTGGAGGACACGGTGCATTTGGTGATGTTTATTTGGATATAAAACCCCTATCTCGTGGAGAAGGCTTTCAATTCCATCAAAGTATTGTGGGAGGAGTAGTACCCAAACAATATATTCCTGGTGTAGAAACAGGAGTGAGAGAATATTTACAAAAAGGGCCTTTAGGCTTTCCTGTGGTAGATGTAGATGTTACCCTAACTAATGGCTCGCATCACTCTGTAGATAGTTCGGAACAGGCATTCAAACAGGCTGCCCGTATTGCCATGAACGAAGGGATGGCAGAATGTAAACCAGTGCTATTAGAACCTGTGTTAAGTATTACTGTCTCCGTACCCAGCGAATTCACCTCCAGGGCTTTGCAGCTAATTACAGGGCGCAGAGGACAAATTTTGGGTTATGAAAGTACCCCTAATTGGAAAGGTTGGGATAATATTTCTGGGTGTTTGCCTCAAGCAGAGATGCACGATTTTATTGTAGAATTGCGATCGCTCACTTTAGGAGTTGGCTTTTTTGACTGGAAATACGACCATCTACAAGAAGTTCCAGATCGTCTGGCAAACAATATTTTGGCGGCGACAAGTACAAGTTAGGCTCAATTAATCGGTCTTAACTATAATTAGAGGGAAAGATTGCTGAGTGCTTCTTTCTCTTTTCTTATTTTTGAGTAGGGGATATAGAATTACTTATTAAACTGTTGGATCTCAATATTGCCAAAATTATTATTTTCAGGCATCTCTTGACAAGCTAATAACATAGCGACTTACATGGCAGCGGTAAAAAGCCTATTTGCGATCGTAACAAGTTTATCAGACACAATTTCCATTTTCTCCAATACACCTCACTCTTCTATGGTGTATTAGTTTTATGCTGATTTTGTAGGTATTATTACAGGTTTTTAATTGGCACAAGCAGATTAAGGAGCGAGGGATGAGGAACAAAGAACGAGGAACAAGGAACAAGGAACGAGGAAATAAAAAAGCGATCGCCACGAACAAAATCTATTTTATATTTAACAAGGTTTAGCAGGGTACTGGTACTAATTAAGCTTGAGGTTTTTAATTGCAATACCGCGCTCTTTGATTTGCTTTTGTAACCATGTTTGAAACAGCTCGTTTAAAAGACGCTTACTAGTTATAAAATCTAATGTAGAAGGAAGTACTTGATTGATTTGAATAATTACAATTGAATCAGCCATGGGAAACGGAGGTAACAAATCACCAGGTTGACGATTTTGCAGTAATTGAGCAAATGCACCAGGGAGTGTACCTAATTCTAATGGTACAACCACACCTCCCATGTTTGCTTCTGTACCTTGAGAATACTGTTTGGCTAATTCTGCAAAAGACTGTTCTTTATCTTGAATTCGGAAGTAAAGTTCTTGAGCTAAATCTTTGTCTGATACGCGAATAATGGAAAATGAAATTTTGTCTAATTGTGCCTTACGCTGCAAATAATAAGATTTTAAAGCATCTCCCCATCGTTGCTCTTTAAATTTCTCAATTTTGAGTCTGCGAGTTGCAATTTCTGCTAAATCCCCTTGCTCCATTCCTTGAAAGTTTTCCCATTCTTGACGTTGTGCTTCAGTTACAAGTTTGTTTTGTTGGCTGAAGGCTTGGATAGCAGTAGTAGTTTCTTCAGGAGTACATTCAATGCTGGCGATCGCTTCATCAATAATACTTTCTTTAATTAGTTGGGGCAACATTTGATAGCGGGCTAGTCGAGGAATGATATCCCAAGCAGTGATTGTTTCGTTTTGTGATTGAATTGCTAAAGTCATTTTTTATTTCCTCTAATGTTTGTTTGCTTCTGTGAATACTTATTTCTGATGGAAATTAGGTTATGCAAAAAGTACGATTAATTTTAGTTAGCTACAAAAATCCGCCATAAATAAAAATACTTATGGCGGGTTGCCAATTTGTTGAATCAACTTCTAAATGAGCAAGAGAGAGTTAAGACATAGAATTTAACCTGTCATAATTTCCATCAGTTCTTTCAAATCTGATAAAGCGGCTTCTAGAGATTCATCTCGCGTTCTTTCATAAGATTCGAGTAAAATTTCGGCTCTTGTCCAATCTAGATCTGTTTTATGGTTTTTTACATTGATATCCCACAACATACTAGTCAATTCTCTAGCTCTGGCAACTTGCTCTAAATTATCAACAGCATTGATAATTAACGACCATAATCGTTCTCTGTTATGATATGTCACAATATTTGACCTCCATACTGGCGTGTTCAGTTGAGTAGAATTATTTAGTGGATTGCTCTGATATGACTTTGATAGTTAGTTTGGTAGTTTTTTGTATTGGTTTAGAGCCGATACTTTTCTATCAAATTAGAGTATTTGCCACCTTGATTACTGCTATGCTCAGATATTCGAGATATTTATACTGCTATGCTTAGATATTCGAGTTACTTCATCAATTTATTACATTTATGAAGTTTGTTTATTGTAACAAAATATATTACTTGTTGTGAAGTTTAATGGCTTTTAAGTAAATTAGCGATTTTAATACTTACTTTCAGGCTGTCAAGATGGTTTCTTCACGAGTTCCTCAAGATCTATTGATAATATGTCTTGTCATAAAGAACATAAAAGAAAAAACCTCAATTCAATTGGTCATACTCCTTCGATATTTTTTGAGAAATTACAATAATTGACCTGAAGTTTTAGAAATCGTCATTAATGTCTGATTGTCAACTCACATTTTTGGTGGTGTTTTTGACTATCGAACAATTAGTTTAAAGGAATAAACAGACTATGAAAGCCACACAACTAATCCGTCAGTATCGTCATGGCATTTTAGATTTTAAAAAGGCAAATTTGCACTCTGCTCACCTAGAAGCTGCCAATCTAACACGAATTGACCTAACTCAAGCAGATTTGAGTGATGCAGATCTAAACGATGCCGATCTTAGGGGTGCTTGTTTTCAACAGGCTAATCTTACTAATGCTAGTTTGATCAATACCAGTTTAGTCGGGGCTAATTTATCAGAAATAAATTTAATTGGCGCAGATTTGGAAAATGCCGATCTTAGAGATGCCGATTTGAGTGGTGCAGATCTACGTTATGCCAACCTTCATGGTGCTAATTTATTTAGCGCAAACTTAACTGATGTAGATCTTGGTGGAGCAGATTTAAGTGGTGCAGACTTGACTGAAGCCAAATTGGCAGGTACCGATCTTTCTGTAGCCGAAACTCGAAATACAGTCTTGGAATACATTGATTGGGGTGGATGTGAAAGAAAGCACGAAAACACATCTCACCATTGGGTTAGTTGGTCGGGATAAAATAATTACCCTTTATATAGTTATATCGTTCTTAATATAGTTTGCCCCAGTTCCAATTGATAGAGCTGGGGCTTTTGTTTCGCTTAAACTTAATAGTCTTAGTAAGATGAAGCTTTAACCGCATTAGGTTGGAGTAAACTAATAATGCTTCCATCTGGGGTACGCATTGCTGCTACCTTGCCAAAAGAAGGTTCTCTAACATTTCCTTCCAAAATTGCACCTCCTTCTTCAAGAGTGGCAATAGTGGCGTAAACGTCGTCTACATGAAAACTCAGAATAGGAGAACTCCCTGACTGACCATTTTCTGAAGCTGCATGAAGTGCAATAGTAGTGCCATTTGCATCTAACTCTGCCCACCCAGGACTTGATGTGATGACTTTAAGTCCGAGTCCTTCGCTGTAAAATTTTACCGTAGCGGGAATATCTTTCACCATAAGCATAATATGCTTGAATTGAACTGACATTAACGATCTCCAAAATATGTGCTTGAGTCTTATTATTCAGTATACAAATTTCAAGGAATAGAAGATTTGCAAACAAGCTATTCCCACGGTTGCACTCAAATTTCCTTGATTGAATTGAGGCTTATAAATTAAAGCCCTACTAATTGTTCGCTCAATTCCCAAAGACGCTTACCTTTGTTGTCGTCCATTGCTTCGTCAGAAATTTCCTGTTTGAAGGCGGCACGATCTTCTTGTTGGCGATTTCCCCAGCTATAATAAACCCCAGATTCATTAAATCCAGGATCGGCAGCTACCTTAGCCACTCTTTCTCCTGCTAATTCTTCGGTTACATAGCCCCCTGTAACGTTTTTCTGAAACCAAGGGAAAATAGTTTGAAATAAAGAATAGTGGTTGCGGAACAAGCCCGTTTCAGCGACACACCCAGGATAGAGGGCATTAAAAACAATTCCTGTAGATTTATGATAGCGATCGTGTAATTCTCGCATTGTTAGCATATTACAAAGTTTACTATCTTTATAAGCTTAGCCTGGCTTAAATTTCTTACCATCAATCATCGTTATCGGCGCTTTAAAACCAGCTTCCATACCCTGTAAGTCTCCTAGATTTGGTGGTGCAGGAATAGGAATTTTACCGCCCAATTCTTTGGGGTTGGCAGTAACTGTGCCTAATATTACTAGTCTCTTTTCTGCTGCGGGAGACTTTTTTAAATCTTCAAGCATCAAGTTACATAACAAAAAATGTCCCAAGTGATTGGTAGCAACACTCAACTCGTAGCCTTCTTTACTTCGCTGCGGCTCTTTTTCTAGGGGAAGATAAATGGCTGCGTTACACACCAAAGAATCGAGAGATTTACCCGTAGCGCGAAAATCTGTCACAAATTTGTGTACACTATCCAAAGAAGCAAGATCGAGATGAATGATGCTATAACTATCTTTGGTCATTCCAACTTCTTGCGCCGCTTTTTCGGTCTTAGGTAAATTGCGACAAGCCATGACTACGTGCCACCCTCTATCCGCTAGAGCCTTTGCTGCGTATAGACCAACCCCAGAAGATGCTCCTGTTACGACTACTGTTGATTGTTGCTCTTGTACCATTTTCTTAAAAATCTATCTGTATATTTATACCTATCTCTAAAGTCTCATATTAAAGAGCCTTCGACCTTCGGCAATTTATAATTCTTTAGTTATTTAGGGATTATTCATACCAAATCAATAAATGTTTGAGACACATGCACGCTAATAACAACCCACATCGAACTTGTAAGGTGGGCAATGATTATTCTCTGTTATCGAGAATAGATTGACTATTGCCCACCCTACCAATTTACTGCCCACAAGCTTGCT
>CAKZYI010000035.1 GCA_937884735.1 uncultured Pleurocapsa sp. | reverse complement strand
GTTACGATATCTACAATTCAGCCAATCAATATGTTACGGGTACCAGTAGCGATGTTGAATTTACAATAGATAATACTGGAACATATTTACTTGTAGCTCAAGGCAATAGTAGTGCCGTAGAAGATTACAGCTTCAGCTTCAACCTAGCTACTCCTGAAACTACTACTCAGGAGTTAATTTTAGGCAATGTTGTTTCAAGCAGTATTGGCGAACCAGGAGAAGAAGACATTTATACCTTTGAAGGTGCTGTCGGACAAACTATCTACTTTGACGGTATCAGCGGTAGTTCCAGTATTGATGCTCGTTTGGTTAGTCCTAGTGGTCAAATTCTTTATAGTTTCCAAAATGTCAACAACGATGATGATAGTCCCGTAACTTTAACTGAGGCTGGTACTTATCAACTTGAGATTGATGGATCTGGGATAACTACAGGTGACTATAGTTTCCGCCTATTAGATACAGCTAGTGCTACTGAATTGGTTTTGGATACTCCTACTACTGGTGCTTTAGATGCCAGTCTTGGCACTAATTTATATAGCTTTAACGTAGCTGAAGACGGACAAAAGTTCTATTTTGACGAGTTGAGCGATCCTAACAATGATGTCTATTTCACTATCTATAATTCAGCGAACCAAAATGTGTCAGGTGGTAGTAGCGATCGCGAATTTACCCTCGATAATGCAGGGACTTATCTCATTGCAGCCGAAGGTTATAGCGGTCAAACAGTAGATCATGAATTTAGCTTTAACCTGATTACTCCTGAAATTACTACTCAAGAGTTGAATTTAGGTAATGTTGTTGCTGGCAATATTAGCGAACCTGGAGAGGAAGACATTTATACTTTCGAAGGAGAAGTCGGACAAACTATTTACTTCGATGGTATCAGCGGTGACTTTAGTATTGATGCCCGTTTAGTTAGTCCTAGCGGTAACGATGTGTTTACATTCCAAAATGTTAACGGAGATCGCGCTCCTGTAACTTTAGCGGAAGCTGGCATTTACCGACTAGAAATTGATGCAGTTACCGAGACTATTGGCGACTATCAATTCCGCGTCTTGGATGTGGAACAAGCACCGCTGTTAAACTTTGACACTAGTATTACAGGTAGTTTGACAGCCAGAAATAGTCAAGTGTTTAAGTTTGAGGGAACAAGCGGACAAACTCTATCCTTTAGCGAATTAGGCAGTACTTCTGGAGGTATCTATCGTATTTATGACGATGCCAATCAGCTAATTTTAAATCGTGGTTTTAGTGGTTCGGTAACTGACGTTACTTTGGAATTACCCAGCGATGGTACTTACACTTTAGTACTATTTAGCAATAGTAATAATTCCTTGGACTACAATTTTCAAGTTGGTTAGATAATTGCTGATAATTATCTAAATTAAAACACACGAAAAGCGATCGCATTTTATCTTCTGGATAAGGCGATCGCTTTTTTGTCTCAATTAACAAATCAAGCTGATTTTTTACGCAAGTAATTAACTCCGCAAATACCAGCAAGAATCATAATTCCCATGTTTGTTGAAACTCCAAAAGGCACAGCTACCGTTACAGTACCAGCATTAAAATTATCAACTGTTAAAGGATCTCCCGCAGCATCACCCAAATCATTGAGAGAAATCCCTAAATTACTCGAACCAGTACTTACAGTATTAAAACTAATAGTAGCTAACGTAAAATCTGGAGCTTGGAGATCGTTTAAATCTGTAGGTGTATCATCTGAGATTTCTGCCAAATTTAAAATGCCTGAACCCGTAACAATTCCATCTTGAAACAAAGGAGTGCTATTTAAACTCAGCTGATTGCCGAAAGTAACAGAGTCAAAAGAAATTACACTAGGATCGAAGGTAACATCGACATCAAAAGCACTAACAGAAGGTGCAATGCCATTACCTAGCCCTGAAATATCAAGTTCCACATCGACTTTATCACCCAAATTAGCCGAAGGCGAAGATAGACTCATGTCGATCGCCATCGCTTTTGACTGGAAAGCAGTTAAGAGAAAAAATAAGGATGCACCAGAGAATAGTAATCGATTCATCATAGATAATAAATTAATTTAGTTTTTTACTGGATAAGCTACTAATTATTAGTTGAAATATACGGTCATAAAATATTTGAATAAAGGGGTAGCTTATTTAATTGCTTTTGTAACTAACATAGATCGCTTTGTTATTTGATAACATTGCTTGATTATAAATGTCCATCTTGTTAATAGCTGTTCCGTAGTATTACTCAAAAATTAATGATAATTGTCACTGTGCAAATAAGTAAAAATATTATGTTTTTCTACTCGTTGTTTTGAGTTATTGAATAAAATAGAAAAGCAATAGCAATGTATTTTTATCAATAATCAATAATTAATCATTTGGAATTATAAAAAATGAAAATTGAAACTCAAAGCTTTCTCCAAGATCTAGGTAAAGTAGCTCAAGCTAGAGCAGATATTGCTAACTCTATGGCAGTGATTGCTCACTCAATTGAAGATGCTGAAAAAATTAATCAAACTAAATCAGGAAAGTTAGAGTTAGAAAGAGATATCGACGATATTAAAAAAGCAGGTACAAATTTAAGGCAAGGAGTATTTCGTCTTCTGGTATTAGGGGATATGAAGCGAGGTAAAAGTACTTTTTTAAATGCTTTAATTGGCGAGAATATATTACCTAGCGATGTTAATCCCTGTACGGCAATATTAACCGTATTACGCTACGGAGAACAAAAAAAAGTTACGGTTTATTTTAATGATGAAACAGAACCAGAAGAAGTAGATTTTAAAATATTTAAAACTCGTTATACTATCGATCCTGCCGAAGCAAAACGTTTAGAACAAGAAAAGAAATTAGCCTTTCCTAATGTCAGTCATGCGATCGTAGAATATCCTTTGGCATTATTAGAAAAAGGAGTAGAAATTGTAGATAGTCCTGGCTTAAACGATACTGAAGCTCGCAATGAATTGTCTCTAGGATATATTAATAACTGCCATGCAATATTATTTGTTCTTAGAGCAACTCAACCCTGTACTTTGGGAGAGCGTCGTTATTTAGAAAATTATCTCAAAGATCGGGGTTTGACAGTCTTTTTCTTGATTAATGCTTGGGATCAAATTAAAGAAAGTTTAATCGATCCAGATGACCCAGAAGAATTAGAAGAAGCCGAGTCTAAATTAAAGCGGGTATTTAAAGCTAACTTAGCCGAATATTGTCTGACAGAAAAAGAAGATTTATATGATGAGAGAGTATTTCCCATTTGCTCTTTGATGGCATTAAGAAAAAGAATTAAAAATACTAATGCTGATTTATCAGAAACAGGCTTTTCTGAGTTTTTAGGCTCATTAAATAAATTTCTTACTCAAGAAAGAGCGATCGCAGAATTGCGCCAGGCTAGAGTATTAACAAAACAAACCTATACTCATGTAAAAGAAGCTGTCAATCGAAGAATTCCTTTATTAGAATCAGATATCAACGAACTAAAAGAAAAGATCGCTTCGGTTGCACCAGAGTTTGAACTACTAAATGAAATTTGTGAAGATTTCAAACAAGAAATCAGAAAAATAGGAAACAAAAAATCAAAAGCCATCTCGCAATCTTTTAGCGATTTTATAATAGATTTGGGCAATACTTTTGAGACAGATTTTATTCGCTATCAGCCTAGCTTAAACTTCCTTGACTTTCTTTCCTCTGGTAAAAGAGAAATATTTGAAAGAGAACTCGCCAACGCCTTTGAACGCTATGTTAATGACAAGCTATCAGAATGGAGTCGCGGTGCAGAAAAAGATATGGAGTCGGCATTTGCTCAACTCTCAAGTATTGCTACCAGCTATGGGGTAAATTATACCGAGGTTACCAACAAAATTACCGAAAAACTTACAGGACAAAAGATACCCCGCGTTGGCAAAGTCAATCCCGAAGATAATGCTCCTAGTTGGGCAAAATGGGCAGCAGGAATTTTTTCTTTAGCTAGAGGAAATTTGGCTGGGGTAGCAATGGCTGGGGCTGGATTTGACTGGAAAAATATTATGCTCAACTTCATTACCGTGTATGGAGTGGGAACTATTATTACTGCCATTACTGGAGTTGTATTAGGACCTATTGGCTTTGCTTTGTTAGGTTTAGGTATAGGCGTATTCCAAGCCGATCAAGCCCGCAAAGAATTGGTTAAAGCAGCTCGTAAGGAGCTAGTTAAGTTTTTACCCCAGGTAGCCCTAGAACAATCACCAAAAGTAGCAGAAGCAATTACAGAGTGTTTTAACGCTTATGAACAAGAAATAAGCGATCGCATGAATGAAGATATTGCCTCTCGCAAAGCGGAATTAGATAACTTGGTACAACAAAAACAGACTGTAGAAATCAATCAAGGAGCAGAAATAGCCAGACTACAGAAGTTAGAAGAAGAAATAGGACAAGAAACTAATAAGATTGAGGACTTATATCAGCAATTTCTTGTGGGATAACTCAAAAATATCTATCTAAAGTTAGAGCAAAAAAACTTGACATAAAAACACAATTAAAAAGGAATCAAGTATCTAAAACTTAATCCCAAATCTTGTTCGTATAAGTTATTCATTCTCAAGACGATTGGGATCTCGATACAGTTTATCCATAAAAGTTGGTTTAGAGCGATCGCATATACTCGAAGCTCAAGGTTACATGGGGCGTAAACGGTTTTGATTAAAAAGTTGTATTCCACGTTCAATAAATCATGGAACAGTATCTTAGTTATTCTTTCCAAACCAATCCTTTATTGACCTTTACCCTTTTGCTGCTGGTGGTATTGACCCTACCACCAATATTTGAGCGAATAAAATTACCTGGATTAGTGGGTTTATTATTTGCAGGGGTTGTTTTAGGAGCTAATGGACTAGGATTACTTGATGCGAAGTCTGAAACAATGAAGCTACTCTCAGATATTGGCAAAATATATCTGATGTTTGTAGCAGGTTTGGAAATTGACTTAGAAGAATTTCGAAAAACCAAAGAACGATCCCTAGGCTTTGGTATTGCTACTTTTTTAGTACCCTTGATGACAGGAATTGCGATCGCCAGGTTATTTGGTATTGGCTGGAATGCGGCTACTTTGATCGGCTCTTTACTGGCATCTCACACTCTATTGGGTTATCCCATTGTCAAACGATTGGGGGTAGTAGCCAACGAAGCCGTGACGGTGACTATTGGCGCAACTATTTTCACCGACATTGCAGCTTTGCTAGTGCTGGCTATTTGTATTTCTATACATGGTGGAGAATTCTCTGCAACTAGCTTGATTAGCCAATTAGTCATTTTGGGACTCTATGCAGCATTAGTCCTAATTGGCTTTGATAAAGCAGGGAAAGAATATTTTCGGCGCACGGGAGATGAAGAAAGTAACCAGTTTTTGTTTATTTTATTAGCTGTATTTTTGGCATCTGTAGGCGCACAGCTAATTAATGTTGATAAAATTGTTGGTGCTTTTCTTGCAGGCTTGGCTGTTAATGATGTGGTAGGAAGAAGTCCTGTAGAAGAGAAAATTGAATTTGTTGGTAGTACCCTATTTATTCCTTTTTTCTTTGTTGGGATGGGACTATTGTTAGATATTCCTGGCTTTATTAAAACTGTAACTACTGAATTACCCCTAACTCTGAGTATAGTAGGGGGCTTATTCTTAAGTAAGTTTATAGCAGCAGCGATTGCCAAATATCTTTATGGCTACAGTTGGAATCAAGCAATGACCATGTGGTCTTTATCCCTTCCCCAAGTTGCAGCAACTCTTGCAGCAGCTTTGGCAGGAGTAAGTTCGGGACTAATTAGCGAGTCCATATTCAACGTTGTAATTGTTCTCATGTTAGTGACGGCGATCGCAGGACCAAT
>CAKZYI010000034.1 GCA_937884735.1 uncultured Pleurocapsa sp. | reverse complement strand
TCTTGGCGGGTAGCTACACTCAGCAGGACTATATTGACAGCATGGAAGGTGCTACTCTATCTGGGAAGCAAGCAGCCAAAGCTGTGTTAGAAAATGCGGAACAGTTAAAAGCTGTAGCTGTATAGGTATAATAATTTCTTTTAGAGAAGCAAGGAAGATGACAGACTGGCTAGAGCATACCGTACAGATAGAAGTTCCTGTACCCATCGAATTTGTGTGGAGTCTCTGGTCAGATCTAGAGCAGATGACTATTTGGATGAAGTGGATTGAGTCTGTCAAAATACTAGAAGACAATCCCGAACTATCTCGCTGGAAACTCGCCAGTGGTGGATTTAACTTTACTTGGCTAGCTCGCATAGTTCAGGTAATTCCCAATCAGATTATTGAATGGCAATCTGTTGATGGTCTGCCCAATAAAGGAGCAATTCGTTTTTACGATCGCAAAGACTGTAGTATTGTTAAGATGACCTTTGCCTATGGAGTACCAGGAATCATTGGTAGATTGTTGGATAGTGCGATCGGTGAAATTGTTGAATCTACGGTAATGGCAGACTTAGAGAGATTCAAGGAATATGCTATTAAAGCATACGGCGATCGCCAATAGCAAACCTTGAGTATTTCATCCCCAGATAGTGAAGAATATTAAAATCATTAAAATTATTAAAATACTCTGTGCTTACTCCAGGCTGCTAATCAAAAACACTCAGTATCAATACTTCTCAAGTACATATTAAAGTTATTCAAATACGCCCATTTCTCCTAACCTAACTGTCATTAATTCTACATCCGTGATCGCTTGATGAGATCCTTGCTGAGTATATGCGGGAGTAAACCAAAACATTCCTGGGGAACAAATTTTTTCCCCAGTTTTAATGATGCCCTTCAAAACATATACATATTCATCACTCGGATGGGTATGTACTGGAATTTCTACCCCTTTCTTCATTTTCAAAAGATGAATTGAGCCTTTGGGAATTGGTTGTGCTAAAGGCAATATTTGTGTACCTGGAAACTGTTCTAGATCTAGCCATTGCTCAAAATCTATTTTGGTAAAGGTTTGTTTTTGCATATCTTGTATATGTCTTTTAATTGATTTATTGAGCGAGTGAATAATATTCACTCGTTTTATGATAACTTTTCTACCTATGAAAAAACAATCGAAAATTTCTTATTCGCAACGTTACGACATAGAAGGGAGATATGCTGCATTACTTCACGCAGGAGAAGCTTTATTGTGTGAGGGATACGACAATGCCAAACCCCAACAAATTGCCAAAATGGCTGGTGTGTCTGTGGGATTGTTTTATCGACATTTTAAAAATAAGCAGGAGTTAGTCACCGCTATTACGGTTGAGCACTTGGAAATTTTACATAGTCAGATTCTTAAACATTTAGAGCAAGATTGCGATCCAGTTCAAGCATTAGCTATAGTCTTAGAACTAACTCTAAAATATTTTCAGGAACACCAAAGCTTAATCAAGCTTTTTTTTATGCAGATTGGTTATGGAAACACCTCCGCAACAAAAAAACTTCAAAAAACAAGAGAAACATATCGTCAGATTTTACAATCTATTATTCATCAAGGAATTGACCAAAATCTTTTTGTTTCCCTAGATGTTCAAATAGCTATTAATAGCATTATTGGAACAATTAATTGGTCTTTGTACGACTTATTGATCGTTAAAAATCAAAATATAGAAGCAGACAAGTTGGCAGAAAAAATTCTGATACATTCTCTACGGGGATTAGGTTATCAACAAAAGTAAACAACCTAAAAGACAAAAAAGCGATCGCTTTTTGTTGCTATTTTAATTAGATTTTTAGTAAAAAATAAACAAGAAGTATTAGCAGCTTAATGAATAAGAAAATATTTATTTAATAGGCTTAATAAGCAGTAGGAGATGATTGAGATATGAGTTCTTTAATGTCCATCCATAGAATAGCGTGTTGGTGGCAAATCATATCTGATTGACAGTAATCTGCATTTTGGCGTGTCAGCCAATGAGTTGCTTTTTTATCGCAAGAGTCAATTGTACATGTACCTCGTTTTGGGTTGGCATAGGTGTAACGTTTGTCTAATTCTCTAATTTCAATTTTTTGTTTTATTTCTGAAGGTTGATTTTTTACTTTATTAGCAAGATCTTGTTCTAATTCTCTCTTCGGTTTTTTAACTGTACCGTTTGATTTAGGTGACATTAAATCGATCTCCTTTAGAACGTCACCAATATTCTAACCAAAATATAAAGAAAATCTTAAGATTTTCTTTATATTTGCTAGTTTGTTATTGGGGCGTCTGATCAATTAAGGGAAAGAATGCTTCCATCACGAAAAAAGCTCTTTTCTTCTGATCAATCACACGCCCTAATTGTTGAAATTGTTTATTAACAAAATTGCCGACTAAATCCGACTTTTTCCGCTTGTCCTATTAGCAATTACAAAATTACTATAATAGAAAATATGTTTGTCACATAGTTTTTATGTTGGATCGCTAGCCAACAAACTGAGTAATGAAGGAGTGGTTGAGGACTAGCTGTTTTAGTAAGTAGGAAAAAATTACAAATGGTTAAATCCACCAAGGAAGATTCGGTAAGCTCCAACAAAAATACTAGTTATTGTTTTAATCGAGATTGTTCTCAACCCCATAATGATCGAGACGCTCAAACCTGCCATACTTGCGGTACAAACTTACTTTTACAAAATCGCTACCGAGCATTGCAACTTATTGGTCAAGGTGGCTTTGGTAGAACTTTCAAAGGTATAGATGAGTCACAACACAATCAACCTTACTATGCGATCAAGCAATTTTGGATTGAGCCAAATAATCTTGATAAAGCAAAGGCTGCAAAATTATTCGAGCAAGAAGCCGAACGTCTAGAAGTATTAGGAAAACACACCAATATTCCTGCATTACAAAATTACTTTATTGCAGGACAAGAACAATACTTAGTCCAAGAGTTTATTAGTGGGGATAATTTAGCTAAAGAGAAAATCTGGGATGAACAAAAAATACGACAACTACTGTGTAATTTGTTGCCTTTGATTCAATTTGTTCACAGTCACAAAGTTATCCATCGGGATATTAAGCCAGAAAACATTATTCGTCGCCATCAAGACAGCTCATTAGTGTTAGTTGATTTTGGTGCAGCCAAAGTAGTTACAGAAGCCACTGTTGATAAAACAGGAACGGTAATAGGCTCGGCTGCATACACTGCACCAGAACAGTTAAAAGGCAAAGCGGTATTCGCTAGTGATATTTATAGTCTGGGAGTTACCTGTGTTTATCTGCTTACTCAAATTCATCCTTTCAATTTGTTTGAAAGTGGAGAAAATACTTGGAATTGGCGACATTATCTTAGTCAGCCTGTCAGCAAAGAATTGGGCAATGTTCTTGACAAAATGCTTGAAGGAGGAATTAACCAACGTTACGATTCAACCTGGGAGATTCTTCAGGATCTTCAAGGCATAACCATTAAGACAAAGCATACAGGAAAAAAACTTATAGGAGTTAGTGCGGCGGTTGTATTGGCACTTTTAGGAGTCAGAGCTTTGGTTTCTCCATTCGTACAGCAGGTTTCTACTCCACGAGTTCTACCTCCAACAGTACAAAATCCATCGCCTCAATCTATTAATACTCCCCGAATTGACTCTAAACCAGGAGGACTATACGGTTATCTAGATGGAAAACAAGCACAGCCATTTGCTTTAGAACATACCTCAGTTGAGGCAAAAATTGCGGGTAATTTATCTAGGGTGGAAGTTACCCAAACTTTTGCTAATCCTAATGACAAGCCCCTAGAAGCAATTTATAAATTTCCTCTTCCAGATGATGCGGCAGTGGATGATATGGAAATTAGGATCGGCGATCGCATTATTCGAGGTTTAATTAAGAAAAAAGAGGAAGCAAAAGCAATTTACCAACAGGCTAAAAAAGAAGGTAAGACCGCAGGCTTGTTAGAACAACAAAAAGATAATGTTTTTACTCAATCCTTAGCGAACATTCAACCAGGAGAAAAAGTAGAGGTAGTTATTCGCTATACCAACACCCTGCAATTTATTGGTAGCGACTATGAATTTGCTTTCCCCCTAGTAGTTGCACCTCGTTATGAAGGAGAGCAAAC
>CAKZYI010000033.1 GCA_937884735.1 uncultured Pleurocapsa sp. | reverse complement strand
AAATAAGCAACTACAATGATGATCATTAAAGGCTGCAAGTCTTAAACGCTAAAGCTAAATATATCTCGTTTAATGTCGATTGTTGCATTGAACCGAGAATATTCTATTTGTGAATCTGTATCAGCAAAACGGCGATCGCCTAGGGTAGATTGATTTGCCACAATATCGGGATAAAAGCTAATGCGATCGACAATCCAGTCGGTAATCTCAGAAAAAACTCTGCCTCTTTCCCATTTGGCTAAAATGCCTGGGGTTGTGGTTTCTTTCATGCCGATATAGTCTATGGCATAAATTAGCTTATCCCTAGTAAGATGGCTATGACGAAAGCGAACTGCCAAAGTTTGAGCGTCAAAAGGATAACTGCTAAAGTTGAACTGCTCTTTAAAGTCGGCTTGAATACGGTATAGCTGATAATCTACCCCATTCTGTTGTTTAACTTCTAAAGGCTCATTAATAGTTAATCTTTCTCCTGAATCCAGCCTCTCAATACCAAAATTACTAAACTCAATCTGTTCTGGATTGACATCTTGACCCTTATAGCGAAACCAAAGATAAAAATCCATCAGGTAGGTAGAAGTTTTTTCATCGATATTGGTAATTTGATTTACGTCAATGCCTGTATAGACGATATCGGTTTTACGCAGATATTCCGAACCAACTTGGACAATTTTGCCTTCTGTTAGCTGTTGTTCTAAATTATCAACGACTCTAATATCGCGAATCGCTTGCAGTTGAGTATAAGCAGAGGTAAATCTACCGCGATCGAATACTCCCACTAATAGAGGAGTGTTGATGTTTCCCCTACTATCAAAGTGTTTACCTTCAGCCAGAGTCGGAATAATTGTATTAACTGGTTTGAGATCGACTAAGGCTTCTTTGACTAGATAACGACTTTCTCGCAGATTCCCTTGAGCGATCGCTTTTTGTAATAATTGTTCTGGTTGCTTAAAAGATTCGGCGATCGCTTCGGCAATAACATGAACCGCATCGTAGTAAGTTACAGCAGTCCATCCAGGTACGGAATTATAATTCTCTTCGTAGAGAGTTCTAAATCTTTGTCCCACCTCATCGGAAATATCCAAGACGGCTGGAGTCAAAGCATAAACATCATTAGTATAAAAACCAGGATTATCTCTTTCTTCGGGGGTGTTATTAAACTTTTGGGCGATCGCAATA
>CAKZYI010000032.1 GCA_937884735.1 uncultured Pleurocapsa sp. | reverse complement strand
CTAGAAGAAATAAATAAACCCATCCAGACTTATCTTCATCTCTAGAAAGACAATGATTCAAACTCAAACATAAATTTTCTACGCTGTTGTCATAAGTTTTGTTGATAAACAAAGAGTTGTCGTAAAGATAAAGTTTATCTTTTATGTGTAATTTATCTAGATAAGGTAATAAATTATTATTGTATTTATTCTGTAGATTTTTTTCTGTTTTAGACGTAGGCATAAAGTTTAATATTTAAGATTTTATTTTAAGTAAAAATTTCAAACAATTGTCAGATGCAGTCCTAATGCTTTGAGATAGTTACCCATCGGTCGAGTCGAACATCCTTTTACTTGCCATTGATGTAATCCTTGTTTTTGTTGTGAATCTTTCGGTAAACCAATTAGATCTACAAGACTCATTTCAATAATTTTGTGTAGATAGAAATCTATTGGGTATAACTGTGCATTGTTGAAATACTGCTTGATAGGGAAATGGTTTATTACCCGTGGCTTGACGGAAAAACTCTGAATAGAATTTGTTATTTTTCAAGAATTAGCATCTCCTGAAAAGAACTGATGATAGTACGAAAATATTGATTATTTTCAAGATAGTCATACTTTACATGATTATGTTTATTACATCAAAAAAACTTTTATAAGAGTTATTGATTCTACTAGTTACATCTGTGTTGCAACTATAGCTAATACTGTTTAAGTTATAGTTTATGAAAAAGATGTATTGTCGGCTGCGAGTACTAATGGCAGAGCAAGAGCCACCTCTAACTCAACGATCTTTGATAGCTGAGTTGGGGTTGGCTAGTCATACTATTAGTAAGCTTTATGGCAACAGCTTTAAACGTGTAGACAAAGAAACTATTGAAAAACTTTGCAATTTTTTTGGCTGTCCTCTAGAGGGAGAAAAGGGTCTATTCCAGATGAGAGAGTTCGATTAGTACTACCTATCATCAGATTTAGTTACCAAGCAATTGCGATCGCGCTAAATGTCAAACATTGCCAAGATTACCAACTACAAGAAAAAATGTCAGAACAGATCTATAAAATTCCCATACGATAATACTCTCTTTCAGATGGTTCGGTTAAAGCACTACAAGAAATTCCTCTCTTACTTCCAGATCGAGAATCATCTAGCGATACATCCAAAGCCCAAATAGAAGCATGGATACAACTCGCTCAGATCCAAGACAAGCAAATCGGAATTAAACGAAGTATGATTCCGATTTTGCCCATATCAATCTTGCCTGGAGAAAACAGCGAACAGTGTTTTAATCTGGCAAAAGCGATCGCCGAAACAGCCCAATTCGATTTACTACCAGAAAATTACGACCAAGCCTGTTGGTATCTCACTTTAAAATACTACCGACAGGCACTGGGAATAGCCATAGCCCAAAAGCTTTATCCCCAATGTCTTTACAATCCCTTTCATCCTCTAGACATTCTCTTAAATCCCGATTCTAGATACTTTGAGTACGTATTAGATTCCCTGGAATTAGACGAGAAATATCGCCAAGAAATTGCCGATTCCCTAAAACTCAAACCCAACTGCATCGAAAGACTTTTAGATTCAGCAGAAGCAAAAGAGAAAGAGATTGAGAAACTTCTAAAATCTCTTCAAATAACTCCTGAATGTCGCCAACAATTTCTAGCATCAGTAGATAAATTTGATCGAAGAGGACTTTTCTGTCGCCATTTACCCTATAAGTCCGTCAGAAATCTAATTCGCAGCACTGAAATTAATCTAGCTCGCTATCGCCTAATTGAAGCAGGATTCTCTATACTCAAAACTAAAGCGGAAGCAGAAGGGCGCACCTTTAATTTTGCTGACCACACCGAATTATTCCTGCAAATCCTTCGAGACGAATTCAAAACCGCCTGGATATCGAACTTTCTCAATGACGATTACCAATGGGCGAGCAAAAAAATACAACTCGAAAACTTAACTGCTAAAGTACGTATCCTCGAAGGTAAAGAATGGGAAACAAACAACATTACAACCAGAGGTCAGTTTAACTTTTTTCGCCTCAAAGAACTTCCTTTTAATGAAAAAGCTACACCCCAATACCTCGAATACTTAAAAACAAGTGATTGGTCGGGATATTGGCTTTATCTCTTCTACGACTTTTTTGAACAACTATATAAACAACTATATAAACAACTATTTCATAGTTGTTGGCTAGAACGCTTGAACGAGCATACAAAGCGTTACGCTCGATTAGCCGAAGAAAACCAGTGGTCAAATCAATTCGTTGCTGAAATTCCTCCAGAACATTTAGAAGGTTATGTCTATATGCTTTGGAGAAACTATCTCATAATCTACAAAAAGCATAAAAATAGATTTATTGACGTATTCGATTGGGTGACAGTTTCTCCAAGTCACTGCCGCACTACTAATGACAAACAAGCAGCTAAGGCTCAATTAGATTGGCATGGCTATATTCATTGGGTTTGGGTTCGAGTTTGACTACGAACAAGCCCAAACCTAACTAAGTTTATTTTTAAATGACTCTTATGGGTCTTTTTTTATCTTCTTATTATCAGCTTTACATAACTTCAAGTATTAGCAAAAAATTCAATTACACCAATTAGATGTTATCAATAAATTAAGTTGTTAATAATAGAAAAATCTTATTTTTATTAGCTGAATTGTGCAGTAGTTAAATGACTTACTACTGCACAACGTAATATTATTAATAGTTATTTCTTGATAAAAATATGACGTTAGAAGAATCAAAAGTTGTAGGCTATGCAAGAGTTTCAAGCCGCGAGCAAGCAGAAAATCAATATGCTCTCAAGCAACAAATAAATCGTTTAGAAGAAGCAATTTCTCGTTTCACACCAGAAAAAAAAGTAAAAATTTTCTCTGATATTGAATCGGGTAATAGTGCAACAAGAGCGCAATATAATCAGATGCTTAATCTAGTTGAGCAAGGAAAAATAACCACTATCTTTGCTACTCGCTGGGATAGATTAACCAGGAATCAACTAATCTTTTTGCATCTCAAAGAGATATTACGCTCATCTAATACTTCTTTGCAGCTTTTAGATCAAGGAGAAGCAGATTTTAGTACCGCTAGTGGCGAACTATTTGCTGATATTCAGGGTTTACTTGCTTTTCACGAGCGAAATATGCTCCGAGAACGAGTTAAAAAAGGTAACGAGAATAGAAGAAAAAGGAAAGCAGCCTGTGGCAGAGCACCTT
>CAKZYI010000031.1 GCA_937884735.1 uncultured Pleurocapsa sp. | reverse complement strand
CAGGTATGGGGAGTCACTAAAGGCACTAGCGTTAAGTACAAAGCAGCCAGGGATAAGTATCGAAAGATTTTACAAGAAGCTGGAAAGTGAGGGAGTAATAAATGTGCAGCAAGCTGCTGCACATTTATTATATGGACGAGGAGCAGCAGATCGTCCAACAACTTGTTGGACATTTAGCAATCTAGCCCACTTTTTTGGGTCTACCACCCTTTGCTCCATTGATTCTGGAGGCAGCCTGTTTCTTTTCGGATCTAGAACGACCGCCTTTGGCAGCAATTTCCTTCATCCAAGCTTTTGTGCCAAACACTCCTTGAACCAATTCGTTTACCCCAAAGTCAAGATCTGCCTCCGACCAGGTTATACCCCATCCTGCTGGTGTAAGCTCAACCTGGGCTATCTCATCGTCTGTTAGATTGCTGACTCCTTGGAGCAAGGAAACTGGACATTCAAACGTACAGTCATTATCGAAATGAATGACTATTTTTCTCGACTCTCGATTATAGATTACTTCACAGGCTTTAGGCTCAGATATCTGCTCTGATGACCGAGCAATTGCAGCATCTATCTGATTGTCAATTTCGGTCTGTGTTAATTCTGCTGCCATCATTCTGAATCTCCATGAATAGACTGCCACTTCTGTAGCAATTTTTCTTGATGCTTATTTACTATTTTTAAGGCTTTGGAAACTTCTTTTCGACTCATGCCTTTGAATTTTAGAAGAACGGGGACACCGCCTTGATTGTTCAATTCAATTACACATTCTCCATCACCCTTAAAAACGTGAACGTGCTGTGGTGGATGATCGTTAAACCAGATCTTAACAATATATCCATCTACTCTTAAAATTTCTGGCATCTATCAAATAAACCCAAGTGAGTTAGGTTTTTATCATTTTAGTCGATTGAGAATATGTTTGTCATCGCAAAAAAAAAGACTACAAAAATGTGTCAATTGTCCAGCAGACTGCTGGACAAAGGTATTTAAGTTTTGTTTCGAGTGTTTGACATTGCACTTGATTTTCTATCAAAAAATTTCAGAGTTAAATGGCGTAGTACATATTACCTCTTTTTCCCCTTTCCCCTTTCCCTTTTCCCCCAACTTCAAAAACTAACTCCCAGTTAGTACAAATAAACCGTCTCAAAAAGTACACATTTTGGGACGTGATTTCGAGCTTGTCTCAATTCATGTCTCAAAATATAATTATTGCAAGGTCTTAGAATTTATGAGACGTAATGAGACATGAAAATAGAACATCATTACTATTTTTTGTCTTTTTATTCCTACATTTAGATTTCAGAAATTGTTCTTATGGCATTTATCGGCTATGCGCGAGTCAGTTCTGTTGGTCAGAGTCTTGATGTTCAACTAGATAAATTAAAACACTGTAAAAAAACCTACCAAGAGAAACAAAGTGGTACGAATCAAAACCGTCCTGAGTTGAAAGCCTGTCTCGATTACATCAGAGAAGGAGATACTTTAGTAGTGACGCGCTTAGATCGCTTGGCTCGTTCTACTTTGCACCTATGTCAGATTGCGGAAATTCTGAAAAAAGAAAAGGTCGAGCTTCAGGTACTTG
The DNA here is from genome assembly GCA_937884735.1 of uncultured Pleurocapsa sp. Lineage (GTDB taxonomy): Bacteria > Cyanobacteriota > Cyanobacteriia > Cyanobacteriales > Xenococcaceae > Waterburya. The sequence continues at coordinate 3,334 of CAKZYI010000031.1, read as the reverse complement.
ACCAGAATATCAATACCAAAGATGCAACGGGAAGATTGCTGTTTAATATGTTAGGGGCGATCGCGCAATTTGAAACGGAGATTCGCGCCGAACGTCAGATGGATGGGATTAACAAGGCGAAAGAGAGAGGAGTAGCTTTTGGTCGGAAAAGAAAGATGACCCAAGAGCAAATTGATGAACTTCGAGAGAGAAGAAAGTCGGGGACGCTGATTAAGACTTTGATGGCTGATTATGATTTGTCTAAAGCTAGTGTTTATCGATATTTGACTCAATAACATTATTGACTAAAAACGATTTAATTTGCAGTATTTTAGTAGAGTTATCAAATGTCTGCGAATTCATCAAAAATTAGCTTCTTCCAAACGCGATCTCTCAAGGCAGTAAATACTCACTTGAAAAACTAAATAAATATCAATTAATTGGTATCGATCGTAATTAAGATTATTAATTATTGATAAAGATCTTCAATAATTAATTTATGTTAAGCAATAATCTTACAAGGATTTAAACCAATATAAGTCCTTCTGAAGACAACGTGCATAATCTGCACATTTCTGCACTTTAAACTCTCGAATTATCGATCGCCAACTCTCAATTATTCTTTGAAATCTTTTGCGAAAGTTCGTTTTTGTCTGGCTTGCTCATCTCATCTCCTCTATCGGCACTCGTATGGGTGACTTTGCCATTACCCTTTGGGTATGGGAGTTGACTGGTTCGGCTACATCTTTAGCTTTAACAGGATTTTTCTATCAGCTACCAAGAATTATTACGGCGATTTTTGCGGGTATAGTAGTAGACCGCTTCAGCCGTAAGTACCTGATGATTTTGAGCGAAGCTGCGGTTGTAGTTTCGACGCTAATGCTTTTAGTACTTCATCTGACGGGGCAGCTTGCTATTTGGCATCTGTATTTGGCAGCTTCTATCAACGGTGGATTTGGAAAGTTTGGGGGGCTGGCTTATCGCGCTTCAATTTCTCTGCTGGTTTCGACCCAAAATTATACTCGCGCTGAAAGTATGAATACAGCTATTCACTACAGTTCTAGTATTATCGCTCCCGCAGTAGCAGGAATGCTTTACCCGATTATTAAACTAGGGGGAATTTTTTCGATTAAGTTGCTCTTGATAGCGATCGCTCTGGCTATTTTAGTCCTACTTCAAATTCCCCAACCTGTGTTGGAGCAGGGAAGCGGAGGAGCAAGGGGGCAAGGGAGCAAGGGTGTAGTAAATAGAGTTAAGTTGTTGTGGTCAGAAGTGACTTTTGGCATTCGTTATCTTTGGCAGTCTCCAGGTTTGAGAGCATTACTAATTGTAACTACTCTATTTAGAGAAGCTCTTACTCTAAGCGATATAATTTACGACCCGATGATTTTAGCTCGCACTAATAGTAGTTCTCAAGCATTGGCAGCAGTTTCCACCCTGGCGGGGATTGGGGGAATTATAGGGGCAATTTTAGTTAGTGTTTGGGGAGGGTTTCGGAGTAATGTCAGGGGAATGCTAACGGGATTTATGGGGATTGGGTTAGCAAAAATAGTATTTGGATTGGGTCGGGGATTACCTGTCTGGCTACCTGCTCAGTTTTTCTCTTCGATTAATTTTCCTCTGACTAATAGTTCGAAGACGGCACTGTGGATGGCAGGAACACCAGCCAAATTTCAAGGACGGGTGTTTGCTGCTCATTTCTTAGTTTATGACTTAATCAGTATGCCCATAATGTTGTTGGCTGGAGTGTTGAGCGACAGAGTTTTTGAGCCAGCTATGAACTCGCCAACTCTCTTGCAGTCTTTGTTTGCGCCGATTTTTGGAAAGAGTGCGGGTTCGGGTATTGCTTTGCTCTATGTCTTGAGTGCGATCGCGATGCTGCTAGTGGGGATTTTGAGTTTTAGAGTATCTCAGCTTTATCTAATTGAGAAAGGTCATAACAAGTAAGACCAGAGATCGTAACTTAGGCGATGATAAAATTGAGTACGATAATTTAATTTTGATTGATGAAAGTAGATTATTAGAAGTAATAGCAATCGCGCTTTCTCAATAATCATGGCAAAACAATTTATAACTATGACCTTGCTGCCCTCTGCCATCTGCCATCTACCTCCGACATTATGACCATTAGAGTGAACATAGATGAGTTTGACGAGCAGTTTCAGGAAGCTACCGAAGAGAAGCTACAGTTTGACCCAACAGATAAGTTAGATATTGCCTATAAATTTGATGCCCGCTTTTCCACTGGATGGAGACGAGAAATTCAGTTGAGAGAAGGTATATTGCTAACAATTGACCGCCATCAACTGGTTGACCACATAAACCTAAAACAGTTTGAGAGAGAAAGCCATTGGTTCTGGTGTGCTTTCACGCTTTCAGGAAGAGGACAGTTGATGATTCCTTCTATGCTTAGTGAAACTCTATTTCCCCGTACTGCTGGGAAATATACCTTGAAGAGCAATGGTTTATCGCCTCAATTAATTATTGACGAGTCAGATATAAGCCCCTATTGCCACCTTTTCATCACCATTCGTCCATCAATACTCCGCTCTTTTGCCTCGTCTCTAGACGGAGAGCTACCTCTTAACCTTCAGCATTTAATCAGACCTTCAAGCAAAGAGGTTTATTGGGAGTCTAGAGACATTATCCCAGAGATGGCTGTAGTACTGCGACAGATTTTAAACTGCTCCTATCAGAGTTTAATTAAGCGAGCTTATTTGGAAAGCAAAGTTATTGAATTGATGGCACTGGTGCTAGACCATGAAGTCGCGATTCAGCAGGGAGAAGTGAAAAAGGGTTCCCTCAAGCCCGAACAAATAGAGCGCATCCACTATGCCAGAGAGATTTTATTGCAAGACATTAGCAATCCTCCCTCTTTGGTAGAGTTAGCCCAGCGGGTAGGCTTAAACGATTACACCCTAAGACAGGGCTTTCGCCAAGTGTTTGACACTACGGTAATCGATCAGCGACGGGTACATCGCTTGGAAGTCGCAAAGCAGTTATTAGCCGAACAGGATATTAGCGTTACTGAGGCTGCTTATCAGATTGGTTATGCTAGCATACCTTCTTTTGTTAAAGCATTTAAGCGTAAATTTGGCATCTCGCCCAAAGCATATCAGAAAAAGTGTCGATAGATCGTTGCCTACAAGCAGTAAAAAGAAAGAATTACCGATGCACAAAATACTTGGATAAAATCTTGTCCTTTATCAAACTTAGCTGAATAAATTCTTAAGAATCAAGAATCTTCGGTTTAGGATAAAAAATACTCGGTTTGGGATAAAAACAATATCGCCACGCTCGGTATGATTATTGAGAACAGATTTCATTTACAAGACAAAAACACTCAATTTAATAC
>CAKZYI010000030.1 GCA_937884735.1 uncultured Pleurocapsa sp. | reverse complement strand
ACCCAAAGGTTGACAGGCTTTAGCGGGGTTGACGGTTAGAGCTTGGCGATCAAAGTTTTTCTCGCGGTAATCCCAAGCTTTTGTCCATTCTGCCACTTCAGCAACTTTCTCTTTGCTGTGCGCTCCTTCAAACAGACGTTTAAATTCAAATGTATCTTGATAGGGATCGGTTTGAAATAGATCGAAGTGGTCTTGAATCTTTCCTGGTTCTGAAACTACAGAAGGGGTCAAATTTTCGGGAGGGGTTGGATTTTGTGTAGTGTTCTCAGTCATAATTAATTCTCCTCTGTTCTTCGTCCTTTGTCTTTTGTTACTTGGCGATCAATTAGCCTGAGTTTTTTGGCAAGTTTGATAGCAGTATGGTTCTTTCCTGCATGCGGACACACGAATGTCCTTTGCGTCCTCTGCCTTCTGCCTTCTAACAACTAATGACCAATGATATGCAGAGCGGTTATGCGTAGCGGTATCCTTTAGGAATCCTTTAAGACTAATAACTAACGACTACTTATCCCAAGGATTTTCGATTAAACTCCAAGTGGGGTTGTTAATTGCCAAATCCATATCGCGAGCGAAAACAGCAAAGCCGTGATAGCCGTGATAAGGACCTGAGTAATCCCAGGAGTGCATCTGACGGAAGGGCAAAGCCATTTTCTGGAAGACGTATTTTTCTTTGATTCCTGCTGCAATCAAGTCAGGATTTAGCTGTTTGGCAAATTCCTCAAATTCATGACCGCTTACGTCATCGTAGATAATTGTGCCTTCTTTAACGTAATCTGCGGTGCGTTTGTAGTCGTCGTTGTGACCAAACTCATAACCAGTTCCAATCACTTCCATACCCAAGTCTTCAAAAGCAGGGATTACGTGACGGGGGCGCAAGCCACCAACCATCATCATTACGGTTTTGCCTTCCAAGCGAGGACGGTATTGCTCGACGATCGCATCCATATCTTTTTGATACTTGGCAATTACTTTTTCGGCGTTGGCTTGAATGGTTTCGTCAAACTGAGCAGCAATCTTGCGTAGGGACTTGGCAATTTGAGTCGGACCAAAGAAATTATATTCTAACCAGCCGATGCCGTATTTCTCTTCCATATGACGGCAGATATAGTTCATCGACCGATAACAGTGGATTAGATTTAATTTTGCCAGGGGTGTCATTACTGTTTCGTTGAATGAACCATCCCCAGAGAATTGACTGATTACTCGCAAACCGATCGCTTCTAGTAGCATTCTGCTAGGCCAGGCATCACCACCGATATTATAGTCACCAATGATGTTGACATCGTAAGGACTAGGTTCAAATCCTTCAGGAAGCTTACGATATTCATCGGCTTTAGGTAACACCCAGTCACGGACTGTATCGTTAGCAATGTGGTGTCCTAAAGATTGGGAAACCCCTCTAAAACCTTCGCAACGTACGGGAACTACAGGTTTTTTAGTTTCTTCGGCTTTCTGTCTGGCAACGGCTTCAATATCATCCCCAATTAAGCCGACGGGACATTCTGATTCAATAGTTGTTCCTTGGCTTAAGGGAAACAGAATTTCTAATTCATCAATCAACTTTTTGAGTTTTTTGTCTCCGCCAAAATCAATGTCTCGCTCTTGGAAATCGGAAGTAAACTGCATAGTACCAAAGGTATCAACGCCAGTAGTACCAATATAATAGTTACGACGACCAGACCAGGAATAGTAACCGCAACCTACAGGACCATGAGAGATATGAATCATATCTTTGACAGGACCCCAAACTACCCCTTTTGCACCTGCATAGGCACAACCACGAGTAGTCATTACTCCAGGTACGGATTTTTTATTGGATTTTACGCCACAGTCAGACTTGTCTTCTTCGCGAACGCCGAGGTGCTTGGAGCGTCTTTTTGCTGCCTTTGCTGGATAGGCATCTAGTACCTCTTTAATCAGTTCTTTGTTTCGATCTACGGTTGTCATGATCCTCTCTCTCCATAATGGTTGTTGGTCGTTTGTCATTGGTCATTAGTTATTAGTTTTGAGTGGCGTAAATAACAAAGAACAAAGAATATGCGAAGCAGTTATGCCCTAAAGAATTCGGCTAACGCCATCACGCAGCGGTATCCTTTAGGAATCCTTTGGAACCAATGACAATTGACTAGGGACAAAAAACAAAGTCATATTTTCCATCCCTAGCCGCGAAATTACACTTTGACAGCAGCTTTATCTGCTTCCATGATTTTTTGGTACTCGGCATCAGAATCCATAAATCCGTACTCGACTAGTAATTCTTCAAGCTCATCCATGGTGATGGGAGTAGGAATTACTAAGTCTTTGTTGTGTTCGATTTTACGAGCAAGGGCGCGATATTCTTGCGCTTGAGGATGATCGGGTTCATACTCAATCACAGTCATTCGCCGTAATTCTGCTCTTTGAACCACGTTGTCGCGAGGAACAAAGTGAATCATTTTAGTTCCAAGTCTGTCAGCTAGGGCTTCGATTAATTCAACTTCACGGTCAACTTTACGACTGTTGCAGATTAGACCGCCCAAGCGAACACCACCAGATTGAGCATACTTAAGAATACCGCGAGCGATGTTGTTAGCTGCATACATTGCCATCATCTCACCAGATGTAACAATGTAGATATCTTGAGCTTTACCTTCTCGAATCGGCATTGCGAAACCACCACATACAACGTCCCCTAGTACGTCGTAGGAGACTAAATCTAGGTCTTCGTAAGCACCTTCTTCTTCAAGGAAGTTAATGGCAGTGATAATACCACGACCAGCACAGCCTACACCTGGTTCGGGACCTCCAGATTCAACGCAACGCACGTTGTTATAGCCAGTTAGTAGTACTTCTTCCAGCTCGATATCTTCCACTGCGCCTCTTTCCGCTGCCAAAGAGAGAATAGTAGTTTGAGCTTTAGTGTGAAGCATCAAGCGAGTGGAGTCGGCTTTGGGGTCACAACCAACGATCATGACCCTGGAAGTTTCAGATAATGCAGCGATGGTGTTCTGAGAAGTAGTAGATTTACCGATTCCGCCTTTTCCGTAAAATGCAATTTGTCTCATGATTATTTCTCTTTAATTTGTTAGAGGACAATGGTTATTTGTTTTTTGTGCCACGAGGGCATAACAGCGTTGGTCTTTAGTCATTAGTTTTTAGTAGCGATCGCAAATGATTTGCGAAGCTTATCCTTTAGGACAAGTAACGAACGACGAATGACAAATCCTTTGGTGGCGATCGCTCTCCGCAAGTGTTGAGGTTGAGGAAAAACATGATTAATGTATCGGGGTAAAGGTTGGTAAATTTAAACTTGAACTTGAATTTCTTTGTCTTTATCTTTCAAGAAACGAATGACAAAAAACTGAGGACAAAGAACCTACATTTAGACTGACTCAACAGTTAAACTAGGTAATACACGATCTTGTAATGTAGCTTCAATTGCTAGTTTTAAAGTCTCGGTAGAAGAAGCACAGCCACTACAAGCACCTTTAAGGATTACCTTAACGACATCTCCTTCAACATCGAACAGTTCCATATCACCGCCGTCTTCGGCTAATACTGGTCTAATTTCTGTATCTATTACCCGTTGAATTAGGGTGATTTTTTGTAAGTTCGTTAAACGCTTTGGTTGTGTAGTTGAATCTTGTTTGGCAGTTGCGATCGCTTTTGCTGCTTCGACGCTTTTTTCTTGTTCGACTTTAATTTGCTCTTGCTCGGTGATAACTTCTTCAATTAAGACATCAATGTCTGGCAAACATGAGCTACAGCCACCGCCCGCCTTTACATAGTTAGTTACTTGTTCTGCGTTTGTAATATCATTCTCGCGAATAATTCTTTTGATTTTTGTATCAGAGACACCAAAACAACGACATATAAGGTTTCCTTCATCTTCTTCGTGGCTGTCTAGGGGAATACCTTTGTAGGTATAGATAGCAGCTTCTAAAGCTTCCTGTCCCATTACCGAACAATGCATTTTCTCTTCAGGCAAACCACCGAGAGACTCAGCAATTTCTTTGTTAGTCAACTTCATCGCTTCATCGACTTTTCTGCCTTTGAGCAATTCAGTTAGAGCCGAAGAAGAGGCGATCGCGCTGGCGCAACCAAAAGTCTGAAAGGTAGCGTCTTTAATAGTTTGACTTGATTCGTCAATTTTGAGATGAAGCTTAAGAGCATCTCCACAGGCAATACTGCCTACCTGTCCTGTAACGATTTCTTCTCCTTCCTGCTTTTCCTTAATCGTCCCTTGATTGCGGGGATTATGGAAATGTTCCATTACTTTGTCTGTATAGTCCCACATGGTTTTGTCCTTTGTTCTTTGTTCTTTGTTGTTAGTTTGGATTGACCAATGACCAACAACTAACGACTAATTGCCAATTCTTGTTCTTGTAGCCAGTCTGCATCATCACTACTGAAGGGAGAAAGTTCGCGGAGGCGATCGATTATGCTAGGAAGAACTTCTAAGACACGATCAATTTCTGCTTCGGTAGTATAGCGAGATAGGCTAAAGCGAATCGAACCATGCAAGACGCTATAGGGTAGCCCTAATGCTCTTAGCACGTGGGAAGGTTCTAGAGAGCCAGAGCTACAGGCTGAACCAGAAGAGGCACAGATGCCATAGTCATCTAAAGATAGTAAGATTGCTTCCCCTTCAATAAATTTGAAGCCAATATTAGTGGTATTGGGTAAGCGATTATGGCGATCGCCATTAACTGCTGTATTAGGAATAGCAGCCAAGATACCTTGTTCTAATTTGTCTCGCAACCTTTTTTCGCGATCGACATCTGCCAAATGCTGCTGTGCTAACTCCGCAGCCTTACCCAACGCAACTATACCTGCTACATTTTCTGTCCCTCCTCTGCGCCCCCTCTCTTGGTGTCCGCCAATTAACAAGGGACGAAACCTCACGCCTTTACGCACATATAAAGCACCAATACCTTTAGGAGCATGGATTTTATGACCAGAAAGAGTTAAGAGGTCGATAGTGCTGTTTTTCATGTCTAAGGGAATTTTGCCCACAGCCTGTACTGCATCGACATGAAACAGTGCGCCATACTCTTTTACTATTTGCCCAATTTGTTCGATGGGAAATATTACACCAGTTTCGTTGTTAGCATACATCACCGAAACTACGGCGGTGTTGCCTGTCAAAGAGGCTTCTAGCTCATCAAAATCAATTTGCCCCTTGCCGTTTACTGAAAGATAAGTAACAGTGTAGTCTTCTCTTTCGAGTCGGCGACACAGATTCAAAATCGCAGGATGCTCGACTTCTGTGGTAATAATATGCTTTTTCTTAGGTTGGGCTTTAAGTGCCGCTAAAATAGCTGCATTGTCTCCTTCTGTACCGCAACTGGTAAAGACAATTTCTGACTCTTCTGCACCCAATAAATCGGCGACTTGGCTTCTGGCTTTGCGGACTACATGACCAATTTGTCCCCCAAAGGTATGCATACTCGAAGGATTACCATAGTAGATAGTGAAATAGGGTAGCATTGCTGCTAATACATCTTCATCTATTCTTGTTGTAGCGTTGTTGTCGAGATAAATAGTGTTTGTCATTTGTCCTCAAGGATACCGCTCCGCATATTGTTTGTCTTTTGTTCTTTGTCTTTTGTTCTTTGTCTTTCGTTGTTTGTCTTTTGTATCTACTTATGACCAGTGACCATGACTAATGACCACCCTCGACAGTTTGTGATGCGTAGCGAATCCTTTAGGGCTTATGCTTGCGGTATCCCTTTGGGACAACGGGAGAAAGGCGCATAGTTCGCCGCATCTGACCCACGCAACGCAACTGTCTCGCAATAACCAATAACCAATAACCAATGACTAATGACTAATGACCAATAACTAATGACAAGCAACAAATCCTTCGTAATATTTCAACGCAACATTATCAAAAGTGTCATAGCCTTGAAATGGT
>CAKZYI010000029.1 GCA_937884735.1 uncultured Pleurocapsa sp. | reverse complement strand
CATCGGCAGTTAAGTTACCCAAGTTAGTTTCTTGAGTGCGAACATCGCCTCTAGTACCGTTGAGAAATACTTCGCTGCTACCAAAGATATCCCCATCTTGTGCCGCAATTTCTTCAGCCAAGGTATCGGTAATTGCCACAACTTCAGGATCGGGTGTGCCGTTAACTGCTGCTACTCCTGCTTCATCGGTAGCATAAGCCCCACTGATTTCGGGGTCGATACTTTCGGGAATGATTACGCCATTTTCGTCAAAGTCTACCACCAAACGCCCTACATAACGATAGTTACCGTCGGTGTTAACAATGGCAATAGGATTACCATCGGCTGCGGTATTGAGGATGGGATATACACCACCAGCTTCGTCACCAGACCGCAATCTGTCTGTATCGTCTGCTAAAAGAGTATTAGAACCACCCGCAACAATAATATCAACGTCAGTTAGTTCGGCCGCTAGTGCTTCCTCGATGGAAATTTGCTGCATATGGGATAGCACGATTACTTTATCCACATCGGGGTTATCGGCAATCAAGCTATCTACCGAACCTTGAATCTCTCCCGCCAAAGCCGAAATATCTTCAGGGTTATCGGAATCAAATTCAATGGGACTAATAGTAATATCCCCAGGAGAGGAAATACTATCTAATGTGGGAACAGTCGCACCCACAACCCCAATCTGTTCGCCATTGACGGTAATAATCGTGCTGCCAGTAACGCTATTAGGAATTTCGCTGGCTTCCTGTCCGTTTTCTACCGCCAGAGGCGCGAGATCTTCATCAGTACTAAAATCGAGATTAGCACTAAGATAAGGAAAGTTCGCACCAGGGTAGCCTGTTTCTTCGTCAGCAGAAATAAGATCCCCAAGAGTACCCGTACCCAAGTCGAATTCGTGGTTGCCTAAAGCGATCGCTTGGAAGCCTAATTCATTTTGAATTAAAATATCTCCTCTACCCTGTCCGTCAAATGTCCCTTCGCCAGCCGCAAAGAAAGGTCCAGGAATATAAGCATCCCCAGAAGAAAGAGTTAGAGTAGTGGCGTAGTCGTCTCTTAACGCGTTAAGTACCGCGCTAAAGTTGGGGGCATCTTCTACAGCAGGAATACCACCTTCTTGATCGGCTGCGTGGAGTAGTTGCAGGGTGAAAGTATCGTCCTCATTACTTCCGCCACCGTCACCATTACCACCATCGCCATTACCGCCATCTGTATCGGGAATATCGATTTGATAAACGCTAACCGTACCGCTAACTTCGTTGGAAACAGTTAATAAAGGTATGCCGTTGGGACTATCGACCGCAGAGATAAACTGTAAGCCTTCGGGGGCGAGATCTAAAGCGTCGCCAGTCTCTTCATCGATGGGATTAATATACTGGACGAATTCAGAATGGGCAGGATCGCTGATATCGTAAACCATGACACCGCCAGTTCTTTCTAAACCGACAAAGGCATATTGTTTGCCATCTACTTCTCCCACAACTACCCCTTCAGGTTCTGCACCTTTGGCATCGCTGCGACTGTCGAAAGAGTCTACCGTACCGTTGGAGTTAAACAGTTCGGGTACTTGTTCTGCGGTAATTTGGGCAAAGTCATCACCACTATCGAAGACTAAGTTACCGTTAGCATCGCGAATACTAAAGGAACGTCCCCCATAGGATACCAAGCGATCGAAGTCCCCATCTCCATCAATATCTCCATCAATGGTAGAAACTTCTAAACGTCCTAAATTCTCTTCTGATTGTAATTCCTCCGCATTTGGGAAAGCATCTGGATCTAGTTCTAGATCTTCAATACGTTCGTCTTCATCTCTGGCATCCCCTTCATTAGCCGTGACGTAGTAAGTTGCCCCATCTACTTCATAGGCTGCGATCGCATCTGGTTGGTAGAGTCCGAATACGGGTTCGTTTTGAATATTGATGGTTTCATCTTCATCATTGGCATCTAAACCATTACCCTCTAGGCTATAGTCTTTTAAGCCCAAACCTTGAATATCGCTAATGTCTCCAGTTTCCAGATCGACTACAGCGATCGCATTATTTTCTTGGAGGGCAACAAATGCCTGAGTACCATCAGGACTAACAGTAATAAATTCTGGTTCGACATCATTAGCAAAGTCTACCCCAGGGAAAATTCTCACTCCTTGACCGCGGAATTCTGATTCTCTGCCGTTATAAGCAGTAAAATCGGCAGTAGTGACAGTAGCATTTTCAATACCTCCAGAGATATCGATAATACTTACCGAACCTTCGGGGTTAATAGTAGGATCGTCCCCATCGGGTTCTCCTTCATTAGCTACCAATACTTTGCTTCCATCGGGAGTAAAGGTAACCATGTCGGGTAATGCCCCTACAGTTACGTGGTTTAAAACATTGCCTTCAATATCAAAGAAAACAATCCATCCTAAGTCGTCGGCGGCTGCTCCGTCTATGGCTGCGGCTACAATACCATCTTTTATCGCAATACTATTGATGCCATCTCCCAATTCGGAAATATCGATCGCATCTATGAAAGTAGGGTTAGTGGGATCGCTAAGGTCTAAAATATCAATAGTGCTAGTCGCACCGTTAATTACAAATAACTGTTGGCTACCAGAATCGTAAGCCGTAATTTCAGCCGCCCCTTCATCGAAAATACCCGAATCGTAGCGACCAATTTGCGTTAATTCAATAGAATTATCCATGTAAATTTGAGATAAGAAACTTAATGTTTTTTAGATTTTTTCTACAACTGGATATTTACTGTAGTTTTGCTTTCAACCAATACTAGATTTAGTAATTTTCATCAAAAGGAATATCTTTTATGCTTTTTGTCAAGTAAATCTAATATTTTTCTTGACGTAGGCAAAAAGTATCGACTAAAATGAGAGCGATACAATTTCTTTACATTTACTTTAGTCAAGTATAGGTATTCGCTACTACATATAATCCATTCCCCATCGTCTCAGGCGCAGGTAAATAGTAGTTAATTTAATGGTTAAGAGGTTGTTAATTAATAGTTAATAATGAATAATTATTAATCTTATATAATTGACTATAAAAAACTGTTAATTTTCCATTGATAACAGATAACTAAAACTCCAACCATGCTGTTGGAAACCTAAAGATTGATAGAATTTGTGAGCGCGATCGCGTTTAATGTTAGAAGAAAGAGTAACTTTATAACACCCTGCATCAGCACTAATTTCTAAAGCCTGTTGCATCATTTGTTTGCCATAACCTAGACCTCTATAGCTAGATAGAATAGTTACAGAATCTAAAATTGCCGATTTATGAAAACTTGGGTGCATCATAGTAGGCATAAATAACAAGCTAAACGTGCCTATTACTTCGTTATTTAAACAACTTAGATAAATATAGTAGTCGGGAACTTCTTGTATTTGCTGCCAAATTTTAATTATTTCATTCTCAGACATCAACGGCGTATTATTCATGTCTGCATACAAACCATTGAGGATAGTCAAATCTTCTTTTGTTGCAAGAATAATTTGAAGCTTGTTCATGCAATGATTAACTATTAATTATTAATTTTTTTATCACTGGAACAAAGTACTCCAAACCAGGAGTTTTAAGATTTTTCACCTTTGCCAAATCGTCCCACATTCTTAATTTAACTGCATCCTCTGCATAAGGCTGGTTAATAAACTCTGTCGCTTCTGCTTCGGTGAAGATACCCCCTTGTAACTCTAAGCTGGTTTTAGAAGCAGGAGATAAACTATCCCAATAATCTTTGTTTGCTGCACAAAGATATCTTTTCGCGTTGACGTGCATCCTAATTGGTTCGGTTACGGCATCGCTGAATATAGTTTTAAGATAGTTTAATGCCCGATATTCATGGCGATCGTCGATTCCTCTTTCGGCTGCATCTTCCCCCAAATTATGAACTAAATGACCAAAATCGTGTAATAGAGAGGCGGTAATTAATTCGGGGGTAGCATTACTAGTTTTGGCTAAGGTAGCACATTGTAAGGCGTGTTCTAATTGGCTAACCGCTTCTGTGCCGTATTGTTCGTGTCCTTTAGTGGATAGTATCTCAAGAATTGAGTGAACGGAACTATTTTTCAAGGCAATTATATTTTTAAAATCAATTTATTTTATAAATTTTAAAATATTTTAGAACTAAAAAATTGTTTATAAGTTTAAGTTTAGATTATTAAAAAGTTAATTATTTGAGCTTTGTTCAAATAAAAAAATCTTAAATAAAACATAATTTAAAATTTATTTTTACTTGATAACTTTGCCAGGGTAAGTAGCAATTAAATAATTGGCAATGAACAATGGACAATGGACAATTATCTTTCCCTAAGAGGAAGAAGATTAAAATAGGTATTTTAATATACAAAAGTCAAGTAGATAACTGTCTCTCTAAAGTTACAGTTTCACCATGAAGCAGGATGTAAAATTCAGAAATTTGATTCCTGTCCCTACAGGTTTATTGCAAATAGATAGTCTTTTTCCCGATC
>CAKZYI010000028.1 GCA_937884735.1 uncultured Pleurocapsa sp. | reverse complement strand
GGCAACGAAGTAGAATTGGTTTCCATCGATCCCAACAACGATCTACACCTGACTTTGCAAACCAATTTGGCGTTACGCTAAAACTTAAACATATCTTAGTCTTTGCGTAATATTAATTATTTAACTCATTTACGCTATTGCCTAAACTGCTCTGATATTTATTTAGCCAATTTGGAAAATGAACGTCACCAAGTCTCCTTTCCCCAAAGCAATGCGATCGCCTGGTCGTAGGCGATGACGATTGCCCTTGACTAAAGGTGTGTGGTTGACATAAGTTCCATTAGAGCTACCTACATCTTCCAAATAGTAGGCATCTCCTTCAATTCTAATATCAGCATGAAGTCTAGAAACAACTTCAGAATCAGGAAAACCAGCTACATCAATGTCAGGAGGTATTTGACCATTTGGCTTTCCAATATGAACTACATCTAAGTGATCTGCTATGTCAATCGTGGTGTCGCTTTGTAGATGTAGGAGACTAGCTGTTTGTATCTGTAGTTGAGTTGCACCACTAATATTGCTAACAGCCTCACTGCTGACCGTTTCCATAGGATCTGGTTCAGATACAGGCTCAACAGTAGTACCGCTGACCACTTCTTCTTCAAAGCTAAATACCCCTGGAGTTGCTAAATTCTCCGATTCAATTTCAAATCCTGTTTCAACTGTGTTTTCATCTGTGTCTAGCTCTAAATTAGAAGATTCTCCTTCCATGCCTGAGTCTAGATCGGGAGATTCTGCTTCCCAAGGCATTGTATTTACCATATCTGGATTCATTCCCGTAGTGTCTTCGCCCAATTCGAGATCGGGAACTGGCGGAGTTACGTTCATCATTTCCGTCGGCTCTAGATTTGACATTACTTTTGGCTGTCCAATAGTCAAATCTTCTTCTTCTTCATCCCAAGGACTACTGATAGGTGAAGACATAGCTGTTTCAGGTAATATATCTGCTTCAGCTTCAGCTAGAGGCATTTCAGGAATTGCACCACTGGTCGATAGTTCGGCCAAAGATATATTAGGTAACGAGCCAACTGCTGTTTCTTCAACTGCTTCAACCGCAGGAGTCTCGCTGATTGGATTCTCTGCCTGTAAATTGAAACCACATTGACCGCAAAAGGTAGCATCAACCTGTACGGACGTTCCACAATTGGGGCAGCTAGTGGTAGCTGGCAAGGGAGTATAACAATTTTCGCACTGCAAAGATCCTTCTGGATTTTGATGATTGCAACTGGGGCAAGTAATCATAGGTATTTCGAAACTTAATTAATAATCTAGACTATTACACTGCTGTGGAATTGAACCAAATATGATTTTTTTTATCCCACTATACTACTGAGTTATCGTTTTTAAAACTTACAGACAAAATATCAAATATCAAAATCAAATATTGTTGTCTATTGGCAAATTACTTATATGTTTATAAATCTGCTGCCGCACTTTCATCTAACAACCAAAAAAGTTGCCCTTGGGGTTGAATCAAGCGGGAAGGATAGTTCATAGCATCGGACTGTTCGGCAAATACTTCTTTTAGGGCAGGACGTTTGTTTTCTCCTGCTACCACAAACAACACACAACGAGCTTGATTAATTAGCGGCACAGTAAAAGTAATTCTCGGCTCGCCGTCTTTATTGCCCACTGTAACCAAGCTATCTTTCACTGATAAAGCCTCTGTATGGGGAAAAAGAGACGCTGTGTGTCCATCATCTCCCATTCCTAATAAAATCAAGTCAAACGCAGGAAATTCCCCTGGTTGAGTCTGAAAAAATTCGTGTAATTTGCGATCGTGCTCCTCTGCATCTTGCTGAGGATTTTTTGCTCCTGTATCCATCGGATGAATATTGCTACCAGGAATGTCGATTTTATCTAGCCAAGCCTGACGCGCCATTAATTGATTGCTGTCTTGATGGTTAGCTGGGACATAACGCTCATCTCCCCAAAAGATATGGATTTTTGACCAGGGTAAAGATTTTTTGCCCAAAGCTTCGTATAGGGGTTTAGGAGTGCTGCCCCCAGACAAAGCGATAGTGAATTTATCTCTGGCTTCTAAAGCTTTGTCTAACTTATCTAAGATTATTGCTTGCGATCGCTCAATTAAAGCAGATTTATCAGGCAAAACTTCAATAATTTTGTTCATAATAGTTTAGACTGCCGTTTTTAGCTTAATAAGAGGATGGTGATAGTTTAGGTAGATTTTAAAACTTACTTTCACAAGCTATCAAAAACTTAAGTATATTTATTTTTTTTCTGCTTCTCGAATATTTTCTGATTAACAAAAATATAGGGCATAGAAAGGTAGAATGTATGATCAATACTATTTATTATTAACAATATTTTATTTTTAGTTTTGGAAAAATAACTCGAATACACACAAAAACCAAAAAGTCAATACTTGCAACAATTCTTTATAAGCTTTAAAACTGATATTAGAAGCAAAATAATACAAATACTAGTTGTGAGGAGAGTAATAGCTCTGTGCTGCAACGTTTAAAACAAGATTTAAAAAACGATTTAATTGCTGGATTGTTGGTAGTCATTCCTCTGGCAACAACTATTTGGCTGTCAATATCCATTGCAAAGTGGGCAATTGATTTATTTACCCGCATACCCAAACAAATCAATCCTTTTGGTGGATTAGATCCCTTCCTAACTAATATTCTCGATTTTACCGTCGGACTAGCCGTTCCTCTTTTGAGTATTCTAATCATAGGCTTGATGGCAAGAAATATTGTTGGACGTTGGTTACTAGACTTTGGAGAACAGTTTTTACAGGCTATTCCTTTGGCTGGGTCGGTATATAAAACCCTAAAGCAAATTTTAGAAACTCTTTTAGGTGATTCTAAAACCAAATTCAGACGGGTAATTATGCTTGAATATCCCCGCAAAGGAATTTGGACAATGGGATTTGTGACGGGGAAAGCTAGCCCTATTTTACAAGATAATTTTTCTGAAGAAATGATCAATGTCTTTATCCCCACAACTCCCAATCCTACTTCTGGATGGTATGCAGTTGTTCCCCAGGCTGAAGCGATAGATATTGATATTTCAATCGAGGATGCTTTTAAAGTGTTGATATCTGGCGGAATTGTTAGTCCTGAAACTCCCGCAATCAAATCACCCGTTTCTATTCCGAAATCGCGACCTAAAGTGCCTTTAGACGCGACTCTAGCTAGCCAAAAATCTGGACTAGTCTCTGTAGAAGAAGAAAGTTGGGAAAACTAAACTGTATAATGATTTGGCTTAAAATTTATCCTTGAGTATTTATTATTCATTTACATAGAAAATGGCTCTTCGCAAACAACCCCGCAGCATTGCTCGTGAATTAGCACTCCTTAGTATTAGTCAAATTAAAACTAAAAAAAACAAACTCACCTCAGAAGACTTAGACAGTTTGATTTTGGCAGCTATTCGTACTTTAACTATAGAAGTGCAAGATAATCTCGAAGCTGCTTCAGCGGAGATTAAACGGGGAGAAGAGCGTCTTTTAAATAGCGAAACCAGAGCTAGTGATTTGAATAGTGCTAAAATAATGCTTCAAGAAGCGTTAGAAATATCTCAAGCAGCAGTCAACCGTCTGGGAATGGCAATTGAATTTCCTGAATTTCTACAGCTTACTAACAAAGAACAGGTAAGACAATATGCTGCGGAATTGATTTTGGCAGTTAACGATTATCACCGCGAAATCGAACAGTCAATTGAAAATGTTTTGGTAGCATGGCAATTGAGTCGTTTACCCAATGTAGACCGCGATATTTTAAGAATTGCTGTAGCTGAAATACTGTATTTGGAAATTCCTGAAAGAGTTGCAATCAATGAGTCTGTCGAACTAGCTAAAAGATATTCTGATGAAGATGGATTTAGGTTTATCAATGGGGTATTGCGAAGATTAAGCGATCGCATTAAAGAACAAGGTGTCGAAACAATGACCACTCTAAAAGAAGCTTTAACAGTAGAAGAAACTCAAAAGATTTCAGAAACCATCGAAGTTGAAGAAACATCAGAGCAAAATCAACAAACAACTAAAAAATCCTTGCCAATTCTAAAACAGACTTTTTCAGATCGAGACTAATCAACCGTTCAATTGCTTAAAATTTGTCTTTTAGTATAGAAGCTTTAATAAACCAATAAGAGGTTAGCAAACCAATGTGAAAATAATAATTTTTGGCCTGTGTTGAATCTTACAGTTCAACTTGCAACTGAATTATTAACTAAAAACTATTAACTAAAGCTACACTGGGAAATGCCCTCAAGAGCTTCAGTCTATGGCTAACCTAAAAGAACTATCCAAGCCTAACTCAGACATCAGTGATTATGAATGGAGAATTACCCCCAATACGGTCAAAGCAATTATTGACAGATTGCAGCAACTTATTAGTCAAAAACAGCAAAAATTAGACACCTTACAGCAAGAAAATAAATGGCTAAGGGATCAGTTAGATCTTAGATTAGACAAGCCGAATCGAGCATACGCCCCTCTTCTTCCAGAAGTTCTACTCTGGGCAGCTATGGGTCTAGTATTGACCGTGGCTGGAACTTTTTTCCCAGCCTATAGTTTTCCTGCACCTTGGTCTTGGTTTAGTGATGGCTTTGAGGTTCAAACTTTAGGAGTCAGCTATCAAGTGGGAGCAGTATTACTAATTGCTTGTCTAGGAGGAAAAAACGCAGGTTTATTCTCTCAGCTAGGATATATTTTGTTAGGTCTACTGGGACTACCCATATTCGCTCGCGGTGGCGGTCTAGAATATTTACAACAGCCAAATTTTGGCTATCTACTCGGCTTTGTTTTTGGTGCTTGGATTTGTGGCTGGTTGGCATTTCAAACCTTAGTTAAATTTTCCTCTTTAATTGCTAGCTGCATGGTTGGATTAATTACCATTCATCTTATTGGGCTTATTTACTTAATAGGAGTGTATTTTTTAATAGGTTTGGGAGATGGTATTGAATCTCTTTGGTCAGGAATCGTAATTTATTCTTTACAACCCCTTCCAGGGCAAATGGCTGTGGTGTGCGCTATCAGCTTGATTGCTTTTGTTATGAGAAAAGTAATGTTTACTTGAAGTAAGTTCGCGTGGAAGCTCAAATTCATGATGCATAAGGACTTATCGCTACTCATACTAAATCCGATTCATCAAAGTTACTTATTTGGTTTGACGTGGAGACACGAAGCTATGCTTCGTCCAGAATCGAAGATTCTGGGAACATCAAAGATGTTCAACTAGGAGACAAATCTATCTTCTATTCCATTAATTTTAAATAACTTATACCAACAGGATTTAGTATCACTACTCACTTGCTACACACGACCGATTAGTCCCTTTCTTTAACCATCACCATCGCACTGTCTAAAGGTTTATTTTGCTTGATGTTAAAGATTTATTAAAGACTCAAATTGTATAGCTTTTCCATGCTTGCCATAGATTTAATACTGCCATCGATGCCAAAAACAAGACAAAAATCCGACTAACTAAAGAATCTGGTAATTTGGGTAATACTCTAGTACCCAATTGAGAACCAACCATTCCGCCGATACCCAAAGTTAAACCTTCAAAATAAAGAATATTTCCCTGAGTGCCATGAACTACGCAGGAAGATACGGTTGCGGCAACAATCACTCCCAAGCTAGTTCTAATAGCTACTTTTATATCCTCATTAAGTAGCAACATTTGTAAAGGCACCATAATTGCACCACCGCCTACTCCCAACAAACCTGCTAAAAAACCAGCAATACTACCAGTAGCGACTTTAGAAAGAACAGGATTTAAATGGTTGTTAGATCTTTTATTTTCAGCTACCAGTTTTTTCCGTAGCTGAATCAAAAATATATTGGTGATGAGAAAAATGCTAAATATACCCAACAAAAAATAATCGGGTATTTTAACTGCTAGATATACTCCCAACTGTGCTGTGATAATCGCAGGAATAGCGATATAGACTACTCGTTTAAGGTCGAGATAGCCGCTACGCCAATTATAAAAACTGCCAGTACTCGAACTCAAAACAATGACTAAGCTACTAGTTGCTACAGCTTGGATGGGAGGATAGCCGAGAGCTACTAATAAAGAGACAATTATAAATCCTCCTCCAATGCCTAACAATCCAGATAGTATCCCTGAAAACACCCCACTAACAGCTAAAATCAACCAATTCATAATTATTTAGGATGAGAATTTCTCAATCGAAATTTATTTTATAGAATCAAACCATTCCTTAATTCCTTCTGCGATCGCTTTACTTAGCTTTTTTTGTTCTACACTATTTGTAATCCACTCAAACTCTTCGGGATTAATCATAAAGCCCAATTCCAATAATATAGACGGTGCGGTGTGAGGGCGAGTTAAAGCCAAATTATTCCAAAATACCCCAGCATCTGCGCGATTCAATTTGTCAACTAAATATTTGTGCAAAAATACGGCAGGATGGTGTGCTTGAGTGTTATACCAAAAAGTACTTATTCCCCTTGTATTTTCTGCATCTCCACTATCGGGCAAAGCATTGTAGTGAATAGAAATAGCCAGATCTGGCTTTATCTCATCAATTATTTCTACTCTTTCTTTTAATGAGACATCAACGTCTTCTTTTCTAGTCAAATAAACCTTTGCACCCAATTCAGTTAATTCTTGTTCGACTAATTTAGCTATCAAGAGATTAATATCCTTTTCAGGATAACCTGTAGGTCCTCTTGCTCCAAGTTCTTTTCCTCCATGTCCAGGATCTAAAAGTATTTCTATATTATTTAAAGGCTTTTCAATTAAAGGCGCATTTGTTGAATCTGTAACCGAACGATTTATATTTAACAAAGGTTTTGGTTCAGGGGCATGACGCAGAGATAAAACCAAACTACTCTCTTCATAATAGACATCATAACCCCACTGTTGCTGTTTATTAAGTTCAAAAGTGTAGTCAATTTGGGTGGGCGATATTTGCTGCCAATCGAGACGTTTAATTATTGGATCTGGATCTAAACGGATGGTATCGGTTTGGGCAGTAGTGTTATGCAAAGACAAAGTAATCCTGTCTTCTTTTTGTTCAATTTCAACTGGTACGGGTAATTGCAAAGGAAAAACAATTTCTGTAGAAGATTCTTGTTGTTTGGCAATAATCCCTCTAATTATTGATTGAGGCGGAATATTACCAGGTACAGGTTTAGTTTCTACTGCTTTGATCCAAGCACCATAATCGAGTCGTAACCATTCTCCCTCTTTCCCTGTTACCCTAGCTCTACTTCCTTTAGGTAAAGGAGTTAAACGAGAATAATTAGTACTTGCACCTGTCCTCGCTACCCCTGCATCTGCAACAACTTCAACCACCCTAATATCTTTAGGAGAAAGAATTTTGATTTCGCCTTCCCCTTTTTGAGTTACTGTTTCCCCATTTTGTTCTAGTTCAAATATGGGTTTGCCATAATCGCGAGGAAAATCTAAGGTAGTACATCCTTCGTATCTACCCATGCTAGATTTTCGAGTTGGTTTGTTTTCTGTAGTCAATACCGCCGAATTAGCAGGTAGCTCAATAGATTCTACTTGAGGTAATAAAACAATTTTACTCCTACCTATTTTTGCCGCTACTTGAGCGTCTGGAGGAGCTACTACACCAAAACAAATTGGTTCGTTGGGCAAACGGGCAATGTCTGCATTGGGTATTAAAGAATTTTCACTAAAGGCTAATTTTTGGGGAATTTTTGGTTGACTACTGTTACGGATAACTTTGATCTCCACTTCTTCTTCTTGATAGCGAATTTTAAAAATGTTTTCGCCTATTTTCAAAGGAAGACTAGGTGCAAAATGTCCCGAATTACTTCGATTATCTATTTTTTGGTTGTTAATAAAAACTGGTTTGTCAGGTGGTGCTGTACCAATAAAAAATATTTTCTCGGCAACAGTTTGATGCTCTAGAGGCGGGTAAACAATGGACAAAGGAGATTTGGCTTCGACTGGTAACGAAGTTGCCACCATACCATCTACCAACAAAACACTTGTAAAAGCTGCTAAACCGAGAAAATTTTTCATATAATTTTGAGTGATGCGAATATTTCCAGCCCGATCGATCCATAATCTTAACCGCATCTGCATTATTTTTCCCATAGGATGAGACATTTGTTGTATCTTCCTTAAAATTCCCAAAACTTTCCACTACTGGATTTAAAGGAGTTCCTTCTACAACAGGATATTCATTATTACCCAACGCAAAAAATTCTTGCGCTTCAACGTTAGCTAAATATTCTAAAAGTGCGATCGCCTGTTCTCGATTGGGTGCGTTAGCTAACATTCCTGCACCGCTGATGTTGACATGAGATCCTCTGTTTTCCTGATTGGGAAATATCACGCCGACTTTATCAAATACCTCTGGATTTTCTTCATATCTAGCCAAATAATAGGTGTTGGCAATAGCTAGATCGCCTATTCCTGCCGCAACTGCTTCGATATTCCCTGTGTCGTTGCTTTGGGGCGGACGAGCCAAATTTGCCACTAATCCTTCAATCCACTCTACGGTAGCTTCTTCTCCTTTCTCTTCAATCATTCCTGCAACTAGAGATTGATTATATATGTTGCTAGAAGAGCGCACCAAAACTTTTCCTTTCCATTTAGGATCTGCTAGATCTTCATATGTAGCTATCTCAGCAGGATTTACTTTGTCCTTGTTATACATAATTACCCGCGCTCTTTTACTGTAGCCAAACCACAGATTTTCTGGATGACGTAAATGGGAAGGAATTTTTTCCGTTAAGATTGCAGATTCTACAGGAGCAAAAATACCAGCTTGCTCTGCACGCCATAGTCTTCCTGCATCTACAGTAATCAAAATATCAGCAGGACTATTGGCCCCCTCACTTTTGATTCTTTCAATCAATTCATCGTCTTTACCTTCAATAAGGTTGACTTTAATTCCAGTCTGCTCTGTGAATCCTTCATATAGCTGGTCGTCTGTATTGTAATGGCGAGAAGAATAAATATTAACTTGCCCACCTATTTGACCTTCTGTGTTTTGTGTTGTTGATTGTTCGTTGGAAACTGAATTGCAAGCAACGATTAAAGCCGCTGTACTGATAGTCAAAAAGAAACGTCGAGATAACTTATTTATATGATTATTCATAAAAACTCACATAATACAATTGTCTGAAGATTGAAATATTTTCAGACTTCTATCATACTTTTTTTGCTATTTGTTCTCAATAAGCTTCAATAAAAAGCCTAAATTGCTTAGGTAACAAATTTCAAAGTATAAAACTTCTAGAGTCATCAACTAGCTTTTTGTAGAGGAAAACCTAAGCTTTCTCTTTGCTCCAAATACAATTGAGCTACTTGTCGAGCCATACTGCGAATTCGACCAATATAGCGAGTTCTTTCTGTAACTGCGATGACACCTCTAGCATCTAACAAGTTGAAACTATGAGAACATTTCAATACATAATCTAAGCTAGGCAATACTAAACCTCGGTTAATTAATTGCTGTGCCTCTTTCTCGTAAAGGACAAATAAATTAAACAATAAATCAGGATCGGACGCTTCAAAATTATAAGTACATTGCTCTATTTCTCCTTGTAAAAAAATGTCCCCATAATTAAGGAGATCGTTCCACTTAATCTTCGTAATAGCATCCACATTCTGAAGATACATTGCTAATCTTTCTAAACCATAAGTAATTTCAATTGATACGGGGCTGCAATCGATTCCTCCACACTGTTGGAAGTAAGTAAATTGGGTAACCTCCATTCCGTCCAGCCATACCTCCCAGCCAGCACCCCAAGCACCAACCGCTGCATCTTCCCAGTTATCTTCTACAAAGCGAACATCATGGTCTTCTGGATTGATACCTAATGCTTTTAAAGAATTTAGATATATCTCTTGAATGTTATTGGGAGAAGGCTTAATCAAAACTTGATACTGATAATAATGCTGAAAACGATTTGGATTTTCTCCATATCTACCATCAGTAGGTCTTCGACAAGGCTCAACATAAGCGACAGACCAAGGCTCTGGGCCTAATGCTCTTAAAAACGTACTAGGATTTTTTGTCCCTGCACCTTTTTCTGTGTCGTAAGGCTGAACAATTAAACAACCGCGATCGCTCCAAAAACCATTTAAAGTAGCTATTACTTCCTGAAAAGATAAAGACATAGAAAAATTCAAATTAATTATCTGCCCAAACACGATACCACGACCGTCTTTGAGAAGAAAGAGAAAAATAATTTCAATTTTTTTCTTGAAAAGGGGTTGACTTATAAATGGAAATTCCCTATATTG
>CAKZYI010000027.1 GCA_937884735.1 uncultured Pleurocapsa sp. | reverse complement strand
ACTATTATCGATCCTTCTGGCAAGTAAAGTCTAAATACTTTTTTGGGAGCTAGTAATCGCCACAGCAACCCGCCTATAAGAGCTAAAACAATTCCTGGTAAAGCAAATCCCCAAGCCAAATTGAGTTCCTCAGGATAAAAAACAAGTGCCAGTAGAGGAGAAAGAATTACTAATCCTGCGATCGCACATATCAATCCTGCATAGCCAATAATTGCTCGATAACGCTGACGTAAAAATCCACTATAGCGATTAGTTTTTGCCCTTTCTAGTAACATTTTGATGATTAATTATTCACTACACAGCAGTCGCATTAGTTGCCCATAGCTTTCTGGTTGACCAATTACTACCAAACGATCTAAAGCCTGGATGCGATGCTCTCCATTAGGAACAACCACCTCACCTTGGCGTAAAATGCAAGCAATCAAAGTGCCATTGGGTAGCTGCATCTCGTCAATGGTTTTGCCTACTGCTGGATTGTCTTTTTCCAGAGCAATTTCAGTAACGTTGACCTTCCCATCGGCTATGGGTAAGAGGTTTTGAATATCTCCTGTAGCCGTTTGCTGTTCAATTATGCTGGCAATAATTTGGGTTGCGGAAAAAGCTACGGTAATACCCAACTTCTCAAAAATCGGCTGATTTTCAGGATCGTTAACCAAAGCAATAGTACGGGGTACGCCATATTCTTTTTGAGCAATTTGACAGGCAATTAAATTATCTTCGTCTTGAGTAGTTAAAGATAGAATCACATCAGCCTGATATGCACCAGCTTCCGATAGAATCTTAGGATCGCTACCTTGTCCGTGAATTACAGTTGCTTTTAAAGTACGGGATAAAACCCTGGCTTCTTCTAAATCCCCATTAACAATAGTCGTGTAGTAATTTTTGCTAGCAAATTGTTTAGCTAGAAAATAAGCTAATTTACTCCCGCCAATTAAAATAATTTTCATAGTTTGTATTTCAAGAATTTAGCTAGGAATATTAGCCATAAAAGCATCAGCAGAAAGTTGTGTTGGGCTAATAGTTGCAATGCCAAAATCACGATAAATTTTTTCTCGTGCGGGGTCGAACACTCGCGCTAGTACAGTACCAACTTCAAAAATATTTCTGGCAACCTGCGCCACCATTAAATTGATATTGTCCTTATCTGTAACCGCAAGTAAACAGTCTGCTTTATCTGCTTTGGCACTGCGTAATATTTCAATTTCCGCAGCATCCCCTGTAATCTGAAAGCCACTAAAATCGCTGCTCAAATTGTTAAAAGAACTCTCGTGAGGATCGATTACCACTACGCTATTCCCCTGGCTGCTAAGACGAGAAGCCAAGATAGAACCCAAACGCCCACATCCGACAACGACTATATATTGAGATGCCATTTAAAATAAACCGCTCAAAGAAAAATAATATATCTAGATATTTAGATTAATGTTCAAAATAGTAGCAGCAGACTAGAGAAAGCAGATCTGCTAAAAGATGTAGATTTAGAGATGCTGAGATCTGGGAATTAAATCCACTATGCGGGAGTAATAAGTAATGAGTTAAATATTGCGATCGCTAGATCTATTTTATGTTTAATTAGGGTGGAGCTACTCATCAATCCTAATAAAACGCGATCGCTTTCTCATTTCTGTTTAACCGCCCGCTCGCCATAGTTATTTTGCTTTTGCTGGATTTTTTGATGAATTGCAACTGCTTTTTGGTGAGCGTCTTCTCCTTCAATACCCCCAAGACGCACGTCTAATTCTAGCAAAGCCGTTTTTCGTCCATAAACAATTAGAATATCCCCAGGATAAATACAGGTATCTCCATAAGGTGCGCCAATGTAAATACGATCTTGTCGTTCAATTCCCAACACAGCAATACCTTCATCTGTTAAGCGCAACTCTTTTAATTTCTTGTTCGCTAGCCAATTGTCTTCATCAACTTCAATTTCTGTCACCTGATATTTTCCTTTAAGATGCAGCAGACGGGCATAGTCATGCAAATCTAGATCTGTCCAACGACGCAAAGCTTTCCTGACTAAACGAGTCAGAATGCGATTAAAAGCTCGATTTGTGGCTATTAGCCATAGAATTCCAATACCAATAAATAAATAGAGCAGTCGAGATAATCCATCTCCTGGGGAAGAAGTAGAAACAAAAGTCAGCACTAAAGAAGAAATTACGGTAATAAAACCTGCGTTGCCCAAAAACATCAGCCACATAATAATTCGCCGCCGTAGTGGATGTCTGACTATCGCTTCTGATTCTGCTGTGGAAAAACCTGTACCAGTAAAAGCCGAACGCGCTTGAAATCTAGCGGATGTTCGCGATAAACCAGTTAAGGTTAATGCTTCTGTAGCAATACGGGTGATTAGTAAGGATAGGGTAATTGCGATTAGAACTGAAATTAAAGCAGGCATTTTAAAAATTGACGATGGAAAATGGATAATTATCCATCTACTTAAATAATTTTAGATTAAGGCATTTAAAAGAACTAGTAAGATATCAAAACACTTTTGCTCTTTTTTGCTTCGTGATGAACGATATAGATGCGATCGCAATTTCTACATTCTACGGTTCATTAAATAATTTTAATGACGGACGGCTATAAATATCTATTGGAGGTCAAAGCCTAAAAAATGTCTGCGGGATCGGCAGCGCGGAGCTTATTCATAGCGATCGCACCAGAAGCGGAACACATTAATACTGTCAGACTCAAAATAAAGACAATTCGTTCGAGATTAGTCGCCATCGGCAAGCGAGCAGCATCTTTAGTGAAATCATACAACCCTACAGAAATAATTAATCCTGGAATAAAACCCAAAATAGCTAACAAGATTGCTTCTTGTAAAACTACTTTTAGTAAATAAATATCTCCATAACCCATTGCCTTTAAGGTGGCATACTCGGCTAAATGGTTGGTTATGTCCGTATACAAGATTTGATATACAATAACCGCACCAATAAAAAAGCCCATTGCCGTGCCGATGCCAAAAACAAAACCAATGGGGGAACTTTTTTTCCAATAATTTTGCTCGAACTCCAAAAACTCTTGTTTGGTCATTACAGTGACATCTTGAGGTAAGATTGCCTTCAGTTGTTGGCATACTTGTTGGGGGTTAAATCCTGGTTTTACCATCAGCAACCCAAGATCGATTTGATTCAGGCTACGTCCTTCAATTCTAAGAAAATTGAGGTCGCTACTAATGAGCAATCCATCGGCAGTCATAATCCCACCACCTAGCTCGAACAATCCTTTTACCTCAAACTGGCGACTATTAATCTCTGTAGAAACGGCTTTTCCTGCTGTTAATTGGGCTGCCACTGGTCCATATTCTGATCGCGATAGGCGATCGAATAGAACCACATCTCTGCGTCTGATTGTATCTATGTGCCGCTCGACTTTTGGCAGGTTAAATACTGGCTTATCTGGGTCGAAGGCTAAAACGGCAATTTCTCGACTACTCAAATCTTGTGGATTTTTCCAAAGACTCCATCCCTGGTAAAAAGGATTGGCTGTAGCAACTCCTGGAAATTTCAGGGTATCGTAAAGACGGTGGTCAGAAAAAGTGCTAGTGCCAAATAAATTGGTAGATTTGGGACTAATTAAAACTAAATCTGCTTTTAAACTTTTGTGAATGGTGATGGCATCTTCATAAAGGGCATCTTGAAAACCCAACTGCATAAACATCAAAATTACGGCAAATGTCACCCCTGCAAGAGTAACTAGAAAACGTCCTTTGTTGTAGGTTAGCTGCCGCCAAGCAAGAAAAACTCGATATCGCATTTATAATTTAATAGTTACATCTACTTCAAGATTGGTTAATTTAGCTACTCGTTCGCTATCTTGAGGAGCGAGTAGAATTTCTACTTCCACAACTCTCGTATCTTCCTTGGCAGCAGGATCGGTATCGAGAATATCGTTTTTGCCGATTAGGAAGCCAATTTTATCTACCCTACCCTGTAGCTGTTCGTTAAAAATACCACTAGAAATTGTGGCTTGTTGACCGATTTTTACCCGATCGATGTCATGGCGATCGATCTCTGCCACTACCATCATGCGATCGGTTTGACCTAGTTGGGCAATACCTTTTGCTCCTATTGCTTCTCCCGAACGAGCGTAAATTGTTAGAATCGATCCATCTATTGGGGCGCGAATATAGGCTAGTTCTAGATCGGCTTCTGCTTTGGCTACTGCTGCTTCTGCCTGTCTTAGTTGGGCTTGGGCTATTTGAACATCAACAGAACGAACTTCGGCTATTTCTGCTAAATTAGCTTGGGCTTCTTGAAGTCGTGCCTTGAGGGTTCGTTGGGTACGATCTAGATTTGCCTTAGCTTCATTCGATCTTTCTCTAGCAGTTTTTGAACTCAATCTTTTACTATCTAGCTCAGAAGCGGAAATTGCCCCTTGCTCGTAAAGCTGTTGATGTCGTTGATATTCTGTGCGAGCATTATCTAATTCTGCCCTAAGTTTAGCAATGGTTGCTTGCTGGGTTTGAATTTCGCCAGCTAGCTCTTCTTGTAAATTAGCGATCGCAGCTTGTTTAGCGAGAATTGTCCCTCGTTTAGCTCCCGCTTTGACCTGCTCTAAACGGGCTTGGGCAACTTCTACTTGAGTTTTTGCCTCTTCCAGCACTGCTAGCTGTCGCTGACGACCATCAAGAATCGCAATTATCTCTCCCTGTTTGACGCGATCGCCTTCCTCGACTAATAGTTTCTCTACTTTTGCTGCTTCAATTGAAGTGGGTGCGGATAACGAAATCGCTTTTCCTTGGGGTTCGATTCGCCCTAAACCCAATACTGTCTCTATTATAGGTGCTGGTACGGGAACGGAAGTTTGAACGGGAATAGACTGGAAACTACGACGATTGAGCCAACGAAGCCAAGTTAATCCCATCGTCAACAAGATGACAGAAATAATCGCGCCGCCGATTGACCATGTTTTGATT
Organism: uncultured Pleurocapsa sp.; assembly: GCA_937884735.1. Classification (GTDB taxonomy): domain Bacteria; phylum Cyanobacteriota; class Cyanobacteriia; order Cyanobacteriales; family Xenococcaceae; genus Waterburya. Next base: position 5,311 of record CAKZYI010000027.1, on the reverse strand, counting down.
CCACCAAAAGCTTTCTTTTTTTGCTGAGATTCTTGTGAGATCGAAAGCTGTTTGCTAACTTTTTCTTTTACTGGGCTATTTATATTTGGTGATTTTTGACTTATAGCTATACTGGATAAGGGTTTTTTTATAGTATTTTTTTCCTCAGTTTTAGCTTTCTGGGTAAAAGCATTACCCTGCAAAAGCAAAGTATTTTTACTTCTTTGATAAGACAAGGAAGTTTGATTTTTTTCCCTATTGCTGGAATTGTTTTTATGATTAAATGTATTTTTTGAATTGTTAACTACAACCTCGGCATCTTTTTTTAATTCGGGCGATGCTTCAATCGCCGAAAGCTTTTTGCGAATAAGAGTAGTTCCATTCTGCTCTGAAGTAACTAATTGTAGAGCCGAAGTGTCAGCAATGATTTATTCTAGTAGTTTCGATACTATTTGTGAGTAACCATGATATGTAGACCAGATTGCCTTCTCTAAATCATCAGCTAAAGTGTGTTTGAGCAGATAACCTTTTACTCCTGCCTGTAAAGCCTTGGCTACACATTTTGCTTCTTCATGACTGGTAAGAACAAAGACTTTAGTCGTTGGAGAAAGCTGACAAATTTTTCGTGTAGCAGTTATCCCATTCATTCCTGGCATCTCAATGTCAATCAGTACGAGATCGTGTTGCAGATACTTGACTTGTTCTAACGCACTTTTGCCTTTGTCAGCAGTACCTACTACTTTTAGGTCTGGTTTTGGCTCTAGTAATGCTTTAAGTCCCTGTCGCACAATGTTTTGATCGTCTACTATAAGGATGCGAATCATAAATGGTTGAGTAATAAGTAATAGATAATAAGTAATAGGTAATAAGTTTTTTTTGCTTACCCAAGTCTCTCTGTATCTCCAGTCGTTAGTCGTTAGTCGTTAGTTGTTAGTTGTTGGTTATAACGTTTCTTAAATACATGAGGGTAGGGCTTTTCTTTATCGTCCTAAGCTCTCACGCTAATATTTGACCACTCTGTTGGCAGTCCCCAATACTGAAAAAGACCAAAAGAACCTTGAGTAATTCGCGGAAGCTTCGGATCGAGATGGGCGTTATTTTGTTGACACGACCAAATATTGGGTTCGGGTTCTCCTTTCTTCCAAATACGACACCGCCCGTAATTTACACCGTCTTTGATAACAACTTGATGCTTGACGCTATAGGTAACGCCTACTTTAATCGCTAGTTTGGCTTTCTTTTTAGACGGAAGCACCCATGTAACTTGCTTGTCGTATAGGCAGTCTCCCCAAGCCATCCAAATCTGGGAGTATCCCTTGCGATCGATGGTCGCTAGCCCAGCAGTGGAATAACCAGGTTTAATGCCCAGATCGGGGGATTGCTCTGTATGTTCGGCTAAAAAGTCGCTTAATCCTAGAAAGTGAGAACCCCAACCTTTACCAGAAAACCTTACGTCATAGGTAGCTTCTTGGCTACCATAAGGGGAACCAAGCAGCAGGAGAATATCAGAACCCACTGGCTTCAGAGAACGAATTACATTATTTTCGCGATCAATCTCAAAGTTTCCGTTAACACCCTGACCGATTTCATGAATGCTGATGTAACTGCTTAGATCGTGTAAATTTAGGGGAAGAGATAGGGGCTGAGAATCCCAGTGAAATTCAGCATTCAATATCTCAACTTTTCCTTGCCTATTTTTGATTTGAATGCCGATCTTGTTCCATCCTTCCCGAAGTGCTGGACTATCAATTGGAATTTCAATATTAAAGTAGCCTGGTAGACCTCTCAATCGCAGCACTGACGGGGTTCTAGTTCTCCAAGGATACTTGGGCAACTCTAGCTTCGGTTTTGGTTCTATATAAAAATGAACTGGCGAGCCGTGGTTTAGTCTGTAGGTCGAAGCTAACACAGGCAGATGCCAAGCTGCCTTCCCTATAATATTGATATCGCTATGTCGCCAACGAAATTGTTGTCGATTGCCGTATAGTAGTTGAATCATCAATTCTGTTGTTTTTTACCTTTTACCTTTTACCTGTTACCTGTTACCTATTACCTTCATCCTCACCCCTCCAGAAATAGAAAAAGTAAGACCGCGACGTACCGATTTAGGAGGACGGCGATCGCAAAGTTCTAATTCTACTTGAGATAAAATAGTAGTCATAATTAACTTCATTTCAAATATGGCAAAAGCATCTCCCAACCAGCGGCGATGTCCGCCACCAAAGGGAATAAATTCATAACGCGAAAATTGTCGTTCTAAAAATCTTTCTGGCTTGAATTTTTTTGGTTCGGGATACAAATCTACTCTTTGATGAGTCAGATAAATAGAAGGAAAGAGAGAAGTCCCTGGTGCAAACTCGTATCCCCCTAATTCAAAAGGTTCTTTTAACTGACGACCAACTATTGCCTCAATCGGATTCATTCTCAAAGTTTCTGAAATAACAGCATTGAGATAGGGAAGTTTATTAATGGTCATTAAATCGGCATTTTTTTCCAGAGAATCTAATTCGGTTTTTAGTTTTGCACTAACTTCAGGAAGAGAATGCAGCCAATAGAATGACCAAGCTAATGTACTGGCAGTACTTTCATGTCCTGCATAGAGAAGAGTCATTACTTGATCTCGTACTTCATCATCATTCATCTTTTCTCCCGATTCATCGGTAGCAGTTAGCAACAAACTGAGAATATCTTCGCCAAGAGCATCGGGATTGGCGCGACGGCGAGTGATTTCTGTTTGTATGATTTCGAGAATAATTCGTTTTTGTCGGACGAATTTAGCCCAAGGAGTCAAACTTCCCAAATCTTTTTGTAATGCAGGAATAAAGAGAAACATAGACTTCAAAGGATTGGTAAATATTTCTAGCCAATCGAGTAAAACTTCTTTAAGGCGATCGTATTTATCTCCTTCATCTAAACCAAAAACAGTTCTGAGAATAATTCGTAAAGCAATTTCTGTAGTATATTCGTGGAAGTAAATAGTTTGACCTACTTTCCACTTACTAATAACTTCATTTGTCACCTCAATCATTGTTTGAGCATAATTTGCGATCCTGTTGCCATGAAAAGGTGGCATCAATAGCTTTCGCTGTTTTCGGTGTCTCTCTCCCTGAATTACACTGAAAGAATTATCTCCCAATATAGCTCTAACTGGCGCGGAAGGTTCTGCTCCAACATCAAACACGCTCGGATCGGCGGTAAAGACTTTTTCGATCGCTTTAGGGTCGCTAAAAATCACGCAGGAAGGAAACATCGATGATTCGGGAACATAAAAAATATCGCCATACTTTTGCTGATTTTTTTCTAACAAGCCAAACGAATCTATCAATGATTGGATGACTAGGGCAATACCAGAACTTTTAGGTCCATCAGGTAGTTTTGTTTTGGTTGGGAAAGATGTTAAAGAACTCATGATTGATTATTAATTAATGATGATTATGATTAAAGTTTTTAGAAATTTTGTTATTTGTTATTTGTCATTTGTAATGTTTTAGCTTTGATGGTAGAAATACCAGCATTAAAACGATGCCTATAAGCAAGGCAAAACAGGCAACAAACAGGGTTGTATGTAACCCCGACACAAATCCACTTTTGATTTCCTGCTGTAGTGCCAAAGTCGAAATTGTCGCTGGAATATCTGGGATATTTTGGGTTAGATACTGTAAAGGCTCGGCAGCAATTTTATCTTGAAGCACGGAGGGTAACTTCCACTCACTTAAAGATTGCCTTAGAAGCGAGTCTAATCGCTGGGAAAGGATTGTCCCCTGAATGGCAATTCCTAAAATTCCCCCAAACTGAATGCTAATACTAGATATTGCCGAAGCAATTCCTTCTTGGATGGGAAGTACGGAATTCATTGCCCCCGAAGCTAAGGGGGGTACTGTCAAACCACCCCCAAATCCTGACAGCATAAGATACCAGAGAATTTCTCCGTATTCAGTATTTACACTAATACGGGTCAGGGATAGACTGGCAATACTTGCTATAACTAAGCCACTAATGATGGGGAAACGCCACCCCAATCGAGCAGCCCCCCATCCAGAAGCAAAGGCAGCTACGATAATCGCCCCATACATGGGCAAAAAGCACATTCCCGTGGTTACGGCTGAATATCCTCGTACATTCTGTAAAAAGATACTCAGAATAAAGAATAAACCTCCCGACGTGAAAAATACGAAGGTTTGGACGATTGTAAGAATGGCAAAGGTTTTGTTTTTCAGCAGATGCAGAGGAATAATCGGATGGGTGCTGCGGGACTCAGCAATCCAAAAAGCCAAAAAGCTGAAACCACTCAAACATAGCAAGCCAATTGTATGAGGCGACAGCCACGCGCCATTACTCCCATCGGTGAGTGCCCAGGTAAGGGAAGCAATTGTCACAGTCCGAGTGCATCTAAATGTTGTGCGATCGCATATCGCTCTTCTTGATAACCACGGAGGGTCATAATTAAGGTAATGATACCCAGGGGTACATTAAAGAAAAAGATACTTTGCCATCCCAAAACATCGACAAACAACCCACCCAATGCAGGCCCTGCTAACATAGCTAAGGCTGACACCGCAGACCAAATGCCAATTGCTTTAGTTCTTTCTTCTGAGTCGGGGTAAATAGCAGTAACTATAGTCAGGGAAAGGGGAATTAATGCAGCCCCACCAATGCCTTGAAATGCTCGCCCAATAATCAAAATTTCTAAATTAGGTGCAAATCCGCAGACTGCGGAGGCGACGGTAAAAGTAATTAAGCCATACAGAAAAATGCGCCTACGTCCATAAAGAGCGCCAAATTTGCCAGTAGCTAGCAATAAGCTCGCCACAGGTAAGTGATAGGCATTGAGAATCCACTGGATATCGCCAACATTTGCCCCCAAGCTCCTCTGAATCTGGGGCAGTGCTACATCCGTAGCAGTACCATCAAAATTAGTCATAAAAAGTGCCAAACACATAGCACTTAATGCGATCGCGCTGGTACCTCCTCGATCCATCGGCATCACTTGTCTTGGGGGAGGATGATGTGTCTCTTTGCCAAAAGATTTTGAATTTTGAATTTTCATAATTAAAGTTTGTAATTAACAAAAGTTGTAAATAGGATCGAAGCCTGTAGCATTGTTTAGATGGCTGTAAATACGTTCACAAAAAACAAGCAAACTAGGGCATTACCCAGGGGAATAAAAAAGTTGTCTGTACCTCGTGGGGCAATCAACTCCACTACCGTAGTTGCGATCGATACCGCCAAACACAGTCGCCACCAGGGTAAAGATAATTCCTAGAAGGCAACGATCCAGATCAGGGGCAATAAACTTCCCAGGAAAACTGAGATGGTTCCCAATACAGATTTC
>CAKZYI010000026.1 GCA_937884735.1 uncultured Pleurocapsa sp. | reverse complement strand
AGTTAGTTGTTAGGAGGAAAGGTATTCACCTTGGCTTTGATACGGTTATAAAGAGTAATGATATGCAACACCATTAAATGTTGGCGTTTGTATTCATGAATCCTTTTACCCAACACATCAAAGATCGAATCGACATTAACATCGACGTTTTTGATTTTCTTGATTTGCGCTGCCAGAGTTATCTTATTTTTACGTTTGATGTCGCGCCACTCTTTACAGAATTCGGCATCGTCAACAAACTGCTCTAGTACTCGCATTTCATCGAGATTTTTTAACCAGCTATCGCTTTGGGTTTTTTCCGTAACCAGTTTAGCTAGTCTAGGATTGCTAAGTAGTACACAAAGAAGAGGAGTTACCCCATTGGTTTTATTGAAGAATTTTTCAGGCCAAAGCTTGGCAAAACCTTGAAGAGTATATTTCTGCAACAGCTCAGTGTGCAGCGCAGCAACACCATTGATGGCATGAGAGCCAACACAGGCTAAGTTTGCCATACGAACTTTTTTGTCTGCACCTTCTTCAATGATAGAAAGCTCAGAAGCTAATTCGTCATCATCAGGAAACCAAGTGCGAATGTCTTCTAAGAAACGGTGATTGATTTCATAAATGATTTCAATGTGTCGGGGAAGCATCCGACTAAACAAGCTAACAGACCATCTTTCCAACGCTTCAGGAAGTAGGGTGTGGTTGGTATACGCCAAGGTTTTTTGGGTAATATCCCAAGCCTGATCCCAATCCATATTATGCTCGTCAACAAATAAGCGCATCAACTCGGCTACGGCTACTGCGGGGTGAGTATCATTAAGCTGAATTGCTGCTCTATCTTGGAAATTGCTGAGATTGGGATGAATATGAAGATGGATACGAATTAAGTCTTGTAGTGAAGCAGATACAAAGAAATACTGCTGTGCCAGACGTAATTCCTTACCTTGGGGCGTATTATCGTTAGGATAAAGTACTTTAGAGATCGTTTCCGAACTCATTTTTTCTCCTACTGCACGGTCATAATTACCTGCATTGAATGCCTCAAAGTTAAATTCTTCACTGGCTTCAGCTTTCCACAGTCTAAGGGAGTTTACCGTGTTTGTACGGTATCCAGGCACGGGGGTATCATAAGGAACAGCTTTAACTTTGCGATCGCAAATCCAAGAAACACGATTGTTTCCTTTTTCATCGCGATAGGCTTCGGTATGTCCGCCTAATTTGATTTCTACCGCATCTTCTGGACGAGCAATTTCCCAGGGATTTTTAAACATCAACCAGTTATCTGGGATTTCTGCTTGCCAACCGTCTCTTAATGCCTGATGGAAAATACCAAATTCATAACGAATACCATAACCAATAGCGGGCATTTCCAGATTAGCTAAGGAATCTAAAAAACAGGCTGCAAGTCTTCCCAAACCGCCGTTACCCAAACCTGGATCGGGTTCTTGTTCGATGAGGTCTTCAATTTCCAAACCTGACTCGCTAACAACCTGACGCAGCTTTTCTTAGATACCCAAAGAAATTTGGTTGTTTTCTAGATGACGACCCATCAAAAACTCTGCCGAGAGATAGGATACTACTTTTACGTTTTCTTCATAGTAAGTACGTCCTGTTTTGATAAATCGATGCAACAAGCGATCGCGCACTGTATAAGCTAATGCCTGATAGTAATCATGAAGGGTCGCATTAGATTCATCTTTTCCCTGGACGTAGAATAGGTTGTCAGAAAAGGCTCGTTTGAGCGTTTCCACACTCATTCCTGTGCGATCGTCCTCTATTTGGATATTTTGTGCCACATTACTATTACTAAGAGTTTGACGAAGCTGTTGAGAAGTTTTTGTTTCCATGTGTCCTTCTGAAGATTATCGTGGTTATATGGATAATTGCTTAAGTTATAGATAGGCAATCAAGGGGCGAAAATCGCAACGGATCAATATTGTCTAAATAGTCTAAAATCTTATTTCATATAACTCGCCTCTATATTGCCATATTAAATTTCTACTGACTGTTTATAGGTTACTCTCGATCTACAGTTAAAGGCTTGAGATCCCCCAAGCCTTAATCTTTGGTTTAGAAACTAAGCAATTTTTTGATTATAGAATTAACTTTTTGGCCCTAATCCAATTGTCCCTGCATATACAGCGCGATCGCCTAATTCTTCTTCAATTCTCAAAAGACGGTTGTATTTTGCCACTCTTTCACTACGGCAAAGAGATCCAGTTTTAATTTGTCCTGCACGGGTAGCCACGGCTAAATCAGCAATGGTAGTATCTTCGGTTTCTCCCGAACGATGACTAATGACAGAGCGATAACCACTGCGGGTTGCTAATTCAATAGTTTCTAGAGTTTCGGACAGAGTACCAATTTGATTTAGTTTAATCAAAATAGAATTACCTACGCCTAATTCTATTCCTTTTAGCAGTCTAGTTTTATTGGTAAAAAATAGTTCTTCTCCCACAAGCTGAATTTTCGAGCCCAACTTATCGGTTAAAGTTTTCCAGCTATCCCAATCATCTTCATGTAAAGCATCTTCAATCGAGACAATGGGATATTTTTCCACCAATTCAGCTAGATAGGTAATAAATTCTTCTGGAGAATGAGCTTCACCGTCGTAAGTATACTTGCCATCGGCATAAAATTCGCTAGCAGCCACATCCATAGCCAGAGCTACTTCTTCACCAGGCTTGTATCCCGCTTTTTCAATTGCCATAATCAGCAAGTCCAAAGCTTCTTGATTAGAACCCAAATTGGGAGCGTAACCCCCTTCATCGCCCACACCAGAAAGCAAGCCTTTTTCTCCCAAAACTTTACTGAGAGTGGCAAATACTTCTGCTCCCCATCTCAATGCCTCTTTAAATGATTCTGCTCCTACAGTCATAATCTTATACTCTTGTAAATCTACG
>CAKZYI010000025.1 GCA_937884735.1 uncultured Pleurocapsa sp. | reverse complement strand
ATTCGTCTACAAGAACTAAAACAGGAGAAATCAATGTCTAATTACGAAATCATTCTCAACCCCGTAAAATCTCAGTTGGTTGCTGGCACTTTAGGAGTGGTGCCCGATTTTGATAATTGCACTTCCATCATAGAAAAACTGTTTGATCGAGTTTATGGTTATGTTTTTAGTCAAGGAATCAAAGATGTTGGTAGTGGTATTAATGTCTATCACGAAACTAAATTACGAGATAAACACATTCCCTTGGAAACAATTGTGCCAATACCTCACGTCATACCTAATGATAATAGTCAAGCTCATTCGGTGTGGGTGTATGAATTACCTGAAGTGGAAACAATGGCTTGTGTAGTGCATCATGGTTCATTTAATTCCTTGGGAAATGCTTACTGTAGCTTATTGGAATGGATAGAAAAATACGGCTATCAAATTGCTGGTTCTACTCGCGAGGTTTACTTGCACTATGAAAGAGAAGGCAATCCTAATCAATATGTTACGGAGGTACAAATTCCTGTAGAAAAAGTCACGAAGTAACTGGGGAATCTAATCTTAAACAAGCGATCGCATCTTACCTAAAAACCACAAAGGCGATCGCTTTTCTAACTGCTTTTAAATTTTCAGGCGATCACTTGATAACAAAACAATTGCGCATACAACAAGCGAGATAAAACTGCGACAGACACAGAAATTATTTACCAATCTAATTTACTGTCTCAATCAACCGTTGGACGGCACTAATAACCAACTCAGGTCGATCTAGTTGTATTAAATGTCCACTATTTTCCGCAATGATACGTTGGCTATTTGATGATAGTTTGGTCAAATCTAACTGAAGCGATGCCCATTTCTGGAATCTTTCATCACTCATCTTTGAATCTTTAGAACCTTGGCTCAACACAATCAAAGGCATACTGCCCAGTGATTTAACCGATTTAAGTCCTTCAAAGCTTTTTTTTATGTTAGCCAGTTCACTAGATGCGGTTGCCCAATAGTCGGGACGATAACAGAAGGATTTATAGGTATCAAATAGGGTCTGTATTGCCGACGGATATTTTTGAATTTCTCGTCTGATGTCTTCGAGAATTGGTAACAGATTCATCTCCCCGATTAATCGCAGTACTCCAACTTGACTAAAAACCCTAAAAACCCGATAAAGCCAAGACTGCATTTTTATGCGCTTCCACATTTCAGGTGTCACCTGATTTTCATGGGAAGAATCGACTAACACTAATCCGACAACATCTTCTGGATATTGACTCGCATACAACCGCATATTGACTCCACCCAATGAGTGTCCAACTAAAATGTAGGGAGGATCGATGCCTGCTTTAGTCAATAGTGAATGCAATTCATCAACGCTTTGCTGACTGGTACGGGGAAGCTTAAGATTAGACTCGCTCCAACCAAATCCCGCTCGATCGTAGGTGCAGACACAGGTAAATTTAGCAATTCCAGACGGAACTAAGCCCCATGTAATTGAGGGCGCACTACCACCAGCATCCATAACAACCGTTGGTGTACCCTCTCCAATACAGTTGAGGTGTAGACGAAATCCCCCAACATCTACAAGTTCACCCTGTGGAGGATATCTGCGTCGATCCAAAGCTTCACTCACTGCTTGATAGAAAATCCCTAAAAATAATAAGATTGCAGTAATACTAAGAATAAGCACAGCCAAACTTTTCGTAATTGTCATAGCAAAATTTGTAGATTTATACTGCTGTATTCAAGTTTATCTTTGTCACTACTTAGTTTGCAGCATAACTACATTTCTTGCATAAATTCAGCTATAGAACGAGTTCTTCCTGATTCTATATCTGCTAATCCTTGTTTAATACCTGCGATCGCTATTTGATTTTATCTTATCTGGCAATCGTGGCAAAATCTGACCAAACTCTCATGTGACTTTTAGATATAATAATTATCATTCTCAAAAACACACGGATTTATGTGGGCAATTTTAAGCGGAATTGAAGGAAATATCGCAGCTTACGAAGCAGTGTTGGCAGATATCAAACGCCAGCGCGTTGAAGTAGAAGAATTGTATATTTTGGGTGATATCGTAGCAGCTAACCCAGATAGCGAAAAAGTAATCAAACGAATTCAGAATCTTTAGCCTAGAGAATTAGAACCTCAACTATGCGTTGGCTGGTGGGAAGAACAATGCTTTGCCTTACATGGTTTGGGTTCGACAGCAGAACCCAAAGAATTAATCGATCGCTTTGGCAAAGAAACCGCTAAACTACTTTGGGATTCGGTATCTCGCGAAACTGTACAGTGGTTACGCAACTGTCACTTTGGCTTTTTTGAATTAGACTGTTTGTTAATTCACGGTAGTACCGTTAGCGTCAGCGATGAATTAACCCCCGAGACTCAACCCTGGCAGATGTTAGACCGCTTGCAGCGAGTACAAGCCAATCATCTCTTTTGTGGTCGTTCAGGTCAAGTATTTGAATATCAACTACAAGCAGGTTCGGTTAATAGTTCGGTAATGACTTTAGATCAACCGCATCCCGTGCAAACTATTACTGCACCCAAAAGAAGAGTTGTTGGGGTGGGAAATGTCGGCAGAGAATTAGGAAAGGCTACTTATACTCTTTATAGCCCATATAGCGATCGCTTGGAGTTTAAGACAGTTTACTATGGCGGTAAAAAGGGTTTTGGCAACTGAGCAAAAAGCATTACTATAGTAGATATGCGCCT
>CAKZYI010000024.1 GCA_937884735.1 uncultured Pleurocapsa sp. | reverse complement strand
TTGATACCAGTTAGGATATATGTATAGAGGAAGTAAAATTTTCGGTGGTTTTCTAGTCACTGCTTGGGATTGACAAGAAGATAAAATCAACGTCATTGCGATCGCAGCAATAGACTTACCCATATTAGTTAACATTAAACTACAGCGCATCAAATATTAGCTTTAACGTTAGCTTGGGTATGAAGCCATGTCATCACCATGACGATGGTACGTTTTAGTTATTAAATACTAAACTTCGCAGTTTACTGGTAGGTTTGGACAAGTTGAGTTAACTACTTACTCATTACTTATTACTCATTACTCAAGTCGTATACTCGGCGTTGATTTCAACATATTTGTAGGTCAAATCACATCCCCAAGCAATGCTTTTTCCTGAACCAACACCAATGCCCACAGAGATTAAAACCGTATCTGATTTTAAATATTCCCCTGCTGCTGCTTGCTTAAGATAGTTGCTAGCTGCATTGCGATCAAAATCTTGGGGTTGACCATTTTTCATCAATACTATGTCTCCCAGTTTGATATTCAATTCATCCTGATGGAATTTAACTCCTGCTCTACCCGCCGCTGCTGCTATTCTCCCCCAGTTAGGATCTCTGCCAAATACAGCAGATTTAACTAAAGATGAACCAACAACGGTTTTCGCCACTTGGGAAGCCGCTTCTTCGCTTTGTGCGCCAGACACTTGAACCTCAATCAAACAGGTTGCACCCTCTCCATCGCGAGCGATCGCTTTTGCTAAATATTGGCATACTTCAGTGAGCATGGCTTCTAGTTTTTGGGCATTTTGGCTCTTTTCTGTAATAGCAGTAGTGCGAGACTGTCCATTAGCCAAAGCCAATACACAATCATTAGTACTAGTATCCCCATCTACTGTAATTTGATTAAAGCTTTTATTAACTGCCCGCTTTAACATTTCATGCCATAGAGTTGTAGATACAGCTGCATCACAGGTGACAAATCCGAGCATGGTAGCCATATTAGGAGCGATCATTCCCGAACCTTTTGCCGTACCGCCGATACGTACAGGACGACCTTCTATAGTCGTTTCTAAAGCAATCTCTTTGGATACGAGGTCTGTCGTGGTAATTGCTTTGGCTGCATCTGCTCCCCCGTTTTCTGTTGCGGCTCTTACCAAGGGGGTAATTCCTTCTCGTAGCCGATCCATTTTGATTCTTTGTCCAATTACTCCTGTAGAAGCGAGCAATACTGCATCTGCGGGAATGTTTAACTCTTGTCCTAATAGTTTGGCACTTTCGATCGCATCTTCCCAACCAGGCTCTCCTGTAGCCGCATTAGCCTGTCCTGCGTTACATAGAATTGCTCTGGCACTGGCTTTTTTTTGCAGACATTGGCGACAGTAATCAACACAGGCAGCACGGACTTGAGACGTGGTAAATACTCCTGCTGCGATTGCATCTGTTTGAGATAGAATTAATGCGAGGTCTTTCGCTCCTGTAGACTTTAATCCTGCGGATATTCCTGCTGCAATAAATCCTTTTGGTGCAGTTACTCCACCATTAACTACCTGCCAGTCTGCCATGTTTAGCTATTAATTTAAGGTTTGGTTTAAAGCTGATTATACCAAGTTGAAGGCTTTAAACTTAACTAGTTTTAAGTAGTCTGAATTGCCCCAGAATAATAATTTAAACAACGATAGATTGACATTAAGCAGCAGTAAGTATCAAGATTAACTAAGATCGGTTTTACTGAGAAAAATCTCGCTAAACGTAAGGGGGAAAGCAAGAGTGAAAATCTCTCACTGTCCCGCAACTGTGAAAGAGTTGTCTTTTGACAATCTCTGTAGTCAGAATGCCCGCCGATATCACAACTAAAAAGATTAACCTTAGATCTGCGAGGTACAGATTTTGTTAAATACTAGCTACAGAAACATTCTTTCGATTACTCTACAGAATCTGAGTTCAACTAAGTATTTATTCCCAAACAGTAGGCGAAATAATCTAAAGGTATAGCCTGCTGATTTCTACATTCAATAATTTTGCAAGGCTTATTGGAACATAGTGCTTTGCGCCTCTAGATAATTAATCTTTCAAAAGATACATGCAAAGATCTTCGGTCGTTGAATATCTATTGAGATTAATGGAATTGCGTTCGATTAAAATTAAATTTGGCAATTATGAACAAAAATAAAGCCTTGGTACAATCTGCGAAAAAGGCGATCGCTTCAGTTGGTTTGGTTTCGAGTATTATGTTAGGCGCAAGCTTCATAATCATTGCTTCTCCTGCCCTAGCCCATCATCCTAGCGGAGGAAAAATTCCCAACACTTTTGTCGAAGGTTTTCTGTCTGGGTTGGGACATCCTGTAATTGGTATCGACCATCTTGTCTTTGTAATTGCTATTGGCTTACTCGCTGCCTTGAGCAAAAAATTAGGTATGGTAATTCCTCTTGCTTTTGTTGTAGCTACTGCTGTAGGTACAGGAATACATTTGCAAAGTGTAGATTTGCCCGTAGTAGAGCTAATTATTTCTGCTTCAGTTTTGGCGATCGGAATTTTTTTAGCTAAGAAGAAAAAAACCAATTTAGCTATATTGACAATAATTAGTGCAGTCGCAGGAATTTTTCATGGTTACGCTTATGGCGAATCTATTGTTGGAGCAGAGACTACGGCTTTAGGTGCTTATCTACTAGGCTTTTGTGCAGTTCAGCTTGCCATTAGTGGCGGTGCTTTCTATTTAGGCCAACAGGTTATTAATAAAGCCTCAATTCCTAATACTCTTCCCCTTCGTTTTGCTGGATTTTCTATCTGTGGCATAGGCTTCAGTTTCTTGTCTAGCGCAATCTTAGGTTAATTTTAAAAAATCAATAATTATCATGCATAAAATACCCGTTACCGTCATTTCAGGATTTCTGGGCGCAGGAAAAACAACTTTAGTGCGCCATCT
>CAKZYI010000023.1 GCA_937884735.1 uncultured Pleurocapsa sp. | reverse complement strand
CCTCGTCTGGAAAACGAGCCACTACGGCGATCGCTTCTGCTCCTCCTTGATGGATTAATTTGTCTGCTGCTCGTAATAGGCTGCCAGGGTTGCCAATTGTTCCCCAGCTTGCTCCAGAATCGGCAGTACGCAACTCTACCTCCAAGGGAGCATCTGTTATCACATAATCAGTTAAACTTAGCCCCAAAGTCGCTCTAGCGGCATCTGCTGCCTGAATATGCCGCAGTCGTAATTCGGGTTCAATACCACCATCTAGTAATAGTCCAATTTTGTTTTGTCTTACTGGGCTCAAGCCCCATTGTCCCTCTGCAAACTTATCCAAGCCATAACCTTCGACATAATGGGTATTATTTAAAGACCAATAAAGCTGTGCGCCAATAAGAACATTGGGATGGGTAATCAGGCGATCGCTAATTTGTGAAACGGCTCTAGCTACTGGTAGAGCGTCTCCTGCATAACCACCGATAGCTGCACCTACTCCTGTGGGAACAATAAGAACAACGGTAAAATTTGACATAAAAAATTACAGAAAGTCTAGGATTAATTAACTAGTTCTCTTTGGTGACAATGGCTTCTACCGTTGCTGTTTGCTTATCTTTATCAACTTGAGTAACAGCCCAGCGCAAGGGTTCTCCTTCTTTTTCTAGTTGAGATTCAATTTCTTGTTTGAGTTTGATGGGGGTTTCTTGAAGATTAATTTCGGCGGTAATAAAGTGAGTAGTCATTATTTTTACCATAACTAGTAGTAAACATTTTCTACCTTAAGATACTCAGATTTTAAAATCAAAGGTAATAGTTAATATTTTTTTATTATTTATTACTTAAATGATTATCAATTTAAAAAATGAGATAGGGAAAAAATTATTTTTAGCTTTTAGCTTTTAGCTTTTGGCTCTTAAGTATTATTTTTTATAATTACGGGATTTATAGATGAAATTAATAAGTTTATGTTTGATTGGTTTAAATGCTTTGGTTTTTCCTGTAATGGCTTTGGCAGAGTCTTTATCACCAGAAAGTACTAACATTAATGCTGGTTTAATAGCTCATGTGGATGAAGATATAGAATCGGCAACAGAAACAGAAAGTGATGATTCCAACTCAGCCCAAACTGAATTAGATAAATCTGAAGAAGAAAAATCTGAAGATGATGAAAAAGCAGACGAACCCGCCCCAGAAGAGATAGCTCGCTTGAAAAAATTAGCTACGGCAGATCAACTTTATCTTTCTGGCTATAAAGGTGAAGCTAAAAAACTATATCGCCAAACTAAAGGGGTTTGGGAACTTGAAAAGCAAGCAGCAAGAAAAGATTCCTCGAGCGCATTATTTGACGATCCTGCCAAATTGAGTCCCGCAGGTAAGGTATTCTGGCGTAATTATCAAAAAGGCAAGAAACAACAGTTAGAAAGCAAGGTTGTTAGCTCTTTGAAACTGTTAACCACAAGAGAGCCGCAGTTTATTTCTGGTCACATCCATTATGCCCAAATGCTACAACAATACGAGCGAGAAGCTGAAGCAAGAAAAGTGCTAGAAAATGCAGCCAGTCGCAATCCCAGCGAACCAAAATTGATTCGAGCCTAGATTGATTCTCATGTTGCAGATGAAGAATGGTTAGATGCTTCTATCGTAGCTCGTCAGTTTGCTTTGTTTAATCCCGAATTGCCAGAAGCCAAGGAATTAAACTTGCTTGCAAATGAATATTTGGCAGAATACCAAAGTGATTTGCGCTCTAAAATAGCTTTTAATGCCGTGGGAAATGCGATCGCAGGTACAGTTGGTTTCGCCCTCACTGGTAGCTTGTTTGGACCTCTTTCTGCCTTGGAAACCACAGCTATGATAATTCAAGGAGAATCAGCTATGGGGGAAGCCAGCGTCAAACAAGCTAAGCAACAGTTACCCTTAACTGAAGATCCAGAAATCCTTGAATACGTAAATGAAATCGGTCAAAAGGTTGCTGCGGTATCTGGAAGAAACGATTTTGAATATGAATTTTATGTCATTATGGATGACAATCTCAATGCTTTTGCTCTTCCTGGGGGAAAAATATTTATTAATGCTGGTGCAATTATGAAAACTGATTCTGAAGCGGAGTTGGCAGGATTATTAGCTCATGAAGTCTCCCATTCAGCTTTGTCTCACGGTTTCCAATTAGTCACCCTAGGTAATCTTACGGCCAATGTAGTCAGGTATATTCCCTATGTGGGTAATGCAGCTACTAGCTTGATTGTGATGAACTACAGTCGCAAAATGGAAAAGCAAGCGGATATTTTTGGTACAAGGATTTTGGTCAATTCTGGCTATGCTGCTGATGGTGTCCGCAATCTTATGGTCAAACTCCATGAATCTCATCAAAAGGATGAAGACAATTCCGAACCTCCTGAATGGCTCTCTACTCACCCTAACACCAAGCAGAGGATCGAATATATGGAACAGTTGATTATTGATAATAATTTAGATCGCTTTGCCTATGAAGGAGTGTCTCGTCACCAAAATGTGAAGTTTTTAGTTAAAGACGAGTGGCAGAAATACGAAAAATGTATAGAAGATGTGGTTACTCTAGAAGAAGCTATAAAATGCGCCAAAGCTAAAGAAGAGTCTGAAAAATAAGTAATGAGTAATAAGTAATGAGTTAGATATGGCTTATTTTGATGCAACGTTGTTATTTGGCTGTTTTGCTAGTAAATCATCTTGAGAACGAGTAAGCCACCAAGCCCAAGCAATTAAGACAAACTGAAACGGTAATCTAATTGCCTGAAACCAATTACCATCGGGTATATTGTCAATATGAATGTTGTTGACTGCCATATTAATATTGGCGGGATAAACTGCAATATAAAGCAGTACAAAACCCCAGGCTGCAACACGACTCACTCTGGGGATTAATAAGCCAATTCCGCCTAATATTTCGGCAACTCCCGTAAAGTAAACCATTGTGGCGGGATAAGGTAAGAAGGGAGGATAAATCTTGAGATATACCCCATCGGCAAAGAAATGGGATGACCCCGCCAAAACCATAAGTATTGCCAGAAGAATCCGAAAGGTTTGCTTCTTTTCTAAAATTAAATTCTTAAATAATTTTTTGACTGTTTCCATAACTAAAGAATTACGAAATTAACTGCGGGCGTTGTCTAATTTCAAGATAAGTTTATGTAACTGATGAGTAGATAATAAGACAATATCAGTTAAAGAATAACTACTAACTACCCATTGCTTAACTATTCCATCAAAAATCCAACGCCAACAAATTAAGCTCCTACTACTGCACCACCATTAGGATGTAATACTTGTCCTGCAAAATAGGAAGAGTCTTCAGATGCTAGAAATACAAAACTAGTAGCAACTTCTATGGGTTGCCCAGCACGTTTCATTGGTACTTGAGTGCCGAATCCTTCTACTTCTTCGGCAGGGAAAGCGTCGGGAATGAAAGGAGTCCAAATTGGGCCAGGAGCAACTCCATTCACGCGAATACCTTTCTTGAGCAAAGATTGGGATAAAGAGCGGGTAAAGGCTAGTATTGCACCTTTGGTTGTGGAATAACTTAGTAACGGTGCATGACCTTGGTAAGCGTTAATTGAGGTGGTATTAATGATTGAGCTACCTTCTTTAAGGTGGGGAATAGCTGCTTTGCAAAAGTAAAACATCGAAAAGATATTGGTACTGAAGATGCTTCCTAAACGTGCTGAATCTATACCTTCTAGTGTTTCAGGATTTTCCATATACTGTTCGGCGGCATTATTGACCAAAATATCTAATCTGCCTAATTCATCTACGGTTTTTTGCACTGCTTCAGCGCAAAACTTTTCGCCGCTAATATCGCCAGGAAGTAAAAGACACTTTTGTCCTTCTGCTTCAACCAATTTTTGGGTTTTTTCTGCATCAACGTGTTCGTTGAGATAGACAATTGCTACGTCTGCTCCTTCTTTAGCGTATAAAACAGATATGGAGCGACCAATCCCACTATCACCACCCGTAATTAAAGCCACCTTTCCCTTAAGTTTATCGCTGCCTATGTAGCTTTCGCGATCGTACTGAGGCTTGGGGTTCATTTCTGATTCTAGTGCAGGCTGCTTATTTTGTTCCTGTGCAGGAATTTGATCTGGGGTAATAACCATTTTTGCTTTTTTCTTTTATGAGTAATATTTTGAACAATGCGATCGCAAAAACATTTTCAGCAATAAGATCTGTTGAGCTTGCTGAAGTAAATTAGCACGAACCTTGTTTGACTATTGTCAATCTAAGAAAAAAAGAGCTGAAATAAAATACGTCACAAGTTAGATTTCATAGAAAAATTAGCAATTATTTAGCCTGCTTTTATTACTTAAGACAGGTGAATAAGTGATGCAGTCGTCAATAAGATGGTTAAGGATTTATAGGAGTTAACTC
>CAKZYI010000022.1 GCA_937884735.1 uncultured Pleurocapsa sp. | reverse complement strand
GTGGTGTTAAAGAATACGAGATTAACTCTAGCTTAATCAAACCAACTTACCGTCTGACTTATGATGATGTAGATGAAATGTTGCAGCTAGGTATTCAAAATGAACCTGAAATTTCAGATCTGGCGAAAAGTTCTTACCTCAGAAGAAGCTGGCGTAAAGAGCAAGGGGCAATTCAAATCAAGATGCCCGAATCAGTCATAAAAGTCAAAGACAACGAAGAAGTAACTATCGAACTAATTGACAGTTCTCCTTCCCGTCAGCTTGTGGCAGAGATGATGATTCTAGCTGGTCAAATTGGTGGTGTATATGGCACGGAAAATAATTTAGCATTGCCTTTTAGAGGTCAACCTCAACCAGAGCTACCTCCAGAAGAGGAATTACTCCAACTGCCTCCAGGGCCTACTCGTTTTTGTGCTATCCGTAGCTGTATGCCACGTAGTGAGATGAGTATGTCTCCTATTCGCCATGCTAGCTTGGGTTTAGATAGTTATGTCCAGGTAACATCTCCTATCCGTCGCTACACAGATTTGCTTTCCCATTTTCAAATAAAAGCTCACCTGCGGGGAGAAGAATTACCCTTTTCTCGCGAAGAACTTCAGGAGATTGTTTATAGTGTAAGTAGTTCCTCCTATGAAGCTACTCTAGTAGAACGTCAGACTAACCGTTACTGGAGTTTAGAATATTTGCGACGCAATACAGAATGTGTTTGGGATGTTTTAGTATTGCGTTGGCTAAGGGAAGATGAAAACTTAGGTTTAATTTTGATTGAAGATTTGGGAATGGAATTACCTCATCGTTTCGATCGCCCTGTCGCTTTGGGAGAACGATTGGAAATGCAGGTAACTCGCTCAGATCCTCAACGAGACGAAGTTAGGCTCAGAGAGATTACTGATGCAGAAATTCAGGCGACTACTACACCTTAGAGATAAGGTAATGAAATAAGTAATAAGTAATGAGTAATAAGTAATAATGCGACTTGTTGGGTGCTAATCAATAAATAAATTGAAAACCACCCGTTCAGAAGCTAGACATCTGAATAACTAACGTAGTTTACAGGTATAATTCCTGTCGTTGTGGGATATTTTAGCGATCGCTTTAATACTTGAGGAGAATATTTAAAGATAAAAATTTGAACCACACATCGCTGTTTTAGTTTTCTACTATTGAGTACAGTTTCTAAATCGACACAAACTTTTTATAGACTGAGTACAGTGATTTTCGACAAAATGTATAGATGTTGCCTGTTCTTTATTATATAGATTATATTGACAGCTACATAAGCTGATGTACGAATAAAATTGAAGTTCAAAAGTATTAAGCCTATACTGCACTATCAAATATCTTTAGTAGATCGCTACATCCTCAAACAATTAGGTCTGCTTTTTCTCTTTAGTGTTGGTTTGTTTTCCTCTTTAGGGGTAACTATTGGTACTGTTTCAGATTTGGGTTACAAAGTTACTGAATATAATTTGCCTATTCCTATGGCAATATTAATCTTTTGCTACAAAATTCCTGAATATGCTGCTTATGCTTTGCCTATTTCAATTTTATTATCCAGCTTAGTTGTCTATGGTCGTTTAAACAGCGATCGCGAGTTGACAGCATTGTTAAGTTTTGGCATTAGCTTAAGGCGAATTATTGCCCCTGCTTTGGTATTTAGTTTGTTAATTACTGGTTTAACTTTTTTATTTAATGAATTGATTGTACCCGCTGCTAATTATCAGGCAAATTTATTACAGACTCCTTTTATTGCAAAGACAGAGTTGAACCTGCGAAAAAAAGATATTTTTTATCCTGAATATGAATCTATTATAGACAATCAGCCATCAAGAATTTTGAAAAGAATTTATTTTGCCGAACAGTATCAAAATCAGACGCTACACAAAGTAACAGTAATAAGTTTGAACAGTGGTGTTATCGAGCAGATAATTACTGCACATTCAGCCCAATGGAATCAGCAAAAACAAGTTTGGAATTTACTTGAAGGCGAATTAAACAAAATTAGTAATAACGGCAAAGTAGTTACAGAAGAATTTGTTACTAAGCAGATACCTTTAGCCATTACGTTATTTGAAATTGCTCAAAAAGAGCGTAGTCCCGATGATATGAATATTAAACAGGCCAAAGAATATTTGGGTTTAATTAAAGACAGTGGAAGAAGAACAGATATAGCCAAGTTTGCAGTTAGAATTCAGCAATAATATGCCTTTCCCTTTATATGTCCGGTCTTTGCTTTGATTGGTGCGGCTTTGGGTGCTAAATATTCTCAGGTAAACCGTTCCAAAGCTTTTGGCTATTGCGTGGCGATCGTTTTTATTTACTATTTTTTGGGCTTTACTTTTGGTTCACTAGGAATTACCGGAATATTATCCCCTTTTTGGTCAGCATGGATTCCCAATGTTTTGGGAATAGGAACGGGAATATACTTAATATCCATAGCCAATAGTTAAGGATTGGTTGCTAATAATTATTTCGAGATTTCATCTATATTAATTATGGCTCTAAAAAGCGATGCTTACAGCCTGACTTGCCCCAATTGGATATTCAACATGAGATTTTATAGCTCAGATTACTAGTTGCTATTAAATAAATTTAAAATAAATGTTTTTCAACTATGACAGGTACCTGCTTAGATTTTACTCTGGTATATTGCTCTTTGTCTGGTAATACAACCATATTTGGAGCTTTTTTACATTTTTTAAGGCATCCTGTGGTTTTTATTTCTACTTGCTCGGTAATATTTTTATTCTCCAACTCTGACACGAGTTGCTTATAAATTTCTTTACAACCTTTATTCCAGCAGTTAGATTTTTTACAA